>JAFYKS010000009.1 GCA_017537495.1 Bacillota bacterium
ATGGTATTCAGCAGTAATGTATTTCTTATGGCGTTCCTTCCGGTGACGCTCTTATTTTATTTTCTGATTCCGCAGAAGTTTATAAAACTGCGGAATGCGGTGCTTCTTGCTGCCAGCCTGTTCTTTTATGGCTGGGGAGAACCGAAGTATATTCTGGTTATGCTTGGTTCTGTTCTTTTTAATTATTTCCTTGCGTTGATCCTTGCAAAATCTGTTTCCCGGCGCTTTTTGCTGCTGGGTCTTTCTGTTGCCGGCAACCTTGGGATTCTTGGATTTTTCAAGTACACGGATTTTCTGATTGATACGGTTAACGGTGTTCTGGGCGGTGGATTGAGCCCGCTCAATATCGCTCTGCCAATTGGTATTTCCTTCTATACATTCCAGACTATGTCCTATGTAATCGATGTTTACAGAGGCAAGGTGAAGGTACAGAAGGATCTGCTTGCTTTTGCATCCTATGTTACCCTGTTTCCTCAGCTGATTGCGGGACCGATTGTCCGCTATTCTGATGTGGAGCTTCAGCTGACTGCACGCAGCTCCTCGATAGATCAGATTGCTGAGGGAATCCGCCGGTTTATTATTGGTTTTGGTAAGAAGGTTCTTCTGGCAAATCAGGTTTTTGTAATCTGGAAAGAACTTTCGGCAATGGATGAACTGTCTGCAGCGTCTGCATGGCTTGGTGCTGTTGCTTTTACATTCCAGATTTACTTTGACTTCAGCGGTTACAGTGACATGGCGATTGGTCTTGGCAAAATCCTTGGTTTTGACTATTTGGAAAACTTCAACTATCCTTACATATCACGAAGTATTACGGAGTTTTGGCGTCGCTGGCATATGTCTTTAAGTTCCTGGTTCAAGGAGTATGTTTATGTGCCGCTGGGCGGTAACCGAAAGGGACTGAAACGTCAGATTTTCAATATTGCTGTGGTATGGGCACTGACTGGTCTCTGGCATGGTGCAAGCTGGAACTTTGTAGCCTGGGGTATGTATTTCGGCCTGATTTTAATTATTGAAAAGCTATGGCTGCTTCGCAGGCTGGAAGGCCTTCCAACGGCTGCAGGCCATATTTACAGCCTGATTCTGATTGTAATTGGATGGGTTATCTTCGCAATCGATGATCTGGGACAGGTGGCAGAGTATATCGGTATGATGTTCGGTTCATCCGGAGCGGCTATCGATGATGCATTTATCTACTTCCTGCAGACACGCTGGATTCTGATTGCTGGATGTATTATCGGTTCTACACCGCTGCCGGCTGCATTTGGCCGATGGATTACGGGTAAACTGGATGAGTATCCTGCCATTGCAGGACTTGCAGAAACTGGTTTTCTGCTGGCTGTTATGACAGTTTCTGTTGCTTTCCTTGTGAGCGGATCCTACAATCCGTTCCTGTATTTCAGATTCTAGGAGGTGGGCAGAATGAAGATTAGAAATTTAATTTTAATTATTGGGGCGTCTGCATTTCTGTGTCTGCTGAGTCTGGGTACTCTGATCTGTCCGGACCAGGAATTCTCGGAGAACGAAAACCGATATCTGCAGGGGATGCCGCGTCTGACTTTCAATAAAGTCCTTAGCGGAGATTTTGCGGAGGATGCGGAAGGGTATATGACAGACCAGATTGTGTTCCGTGAGGCCTGGGTTACCGGAAAGAACCTGATGGAACGTGCCATGGGAATCCATGACATGAACGGTGTTTATCTCTGTGAAGACGGCCGCCTGGTGGAACGGATTACGGATGCAGAGTTCAACTGGCGTCAGTATAAGCGGAATCTGCAGCAGATTTCCCTTCTGACAGAAGAACTGAAAAAAGAAAATATTCCGGTGGACGTGATGATGGTACCTACGGCGGCATACGTGTGCAGGGATGCTTTGCCGGAACACGCAGTGCGTTTTGATGAGGATAAAGCATTTACGCAGGCGGAAGTGCTGCTTGGAGATAATCTGATAGATCTGCGTGCACGAATGGCCGGGGAAAACACCGAAAACATGTTTTTCCGTACGGATCACCACTGGACGGGATATGGAACTTTCACGGGATATAACGCCTACAGAGAGCGCCTTGGGGAAGAAGAGCTGACCTGGGAGGACTGCCAGCCGGAAACTCTTACAGAAGATTTTTATGGAACCCTCTATTCCAAAGTTCTTCTGCCTTCGCTGACCCCGGATATGATTCAGATTCCGGCGTATGCTCTGGATGCGGAATATACTGTGATGATGGACGGGGAAATGCACGGAAGCCTGTTTTTCCGCGATTTTCTCGATAAAAAAGATAAATATGCCGTGTATTTCGGCGGAAACTATGCTAAAGTAGATATATCTATGGAAAATTCCCGTGGAAGCGAAGATCTTCTGATTATCAAGGACTCCTTCGCCAACTCATTCGTTCCGTATCTGCTGGACGATTTCGGGTATATTACCATGGTAGATACACGTTTTTACAGGGAAGATATTTCCCAGCTTGCAAAAGAATATGACAGGGTGCTGGTGCTTTACGGCATGGCCAATATGGGGCAGCAGCGTATGGTTCTCCTGTCCGGACTGACCGGCGGAGAATAAAAGGAAACAGGGAGGACGACGGATGAAACTGAAGGATCTGGAAACACCGGCTCTGATTATCGATGAGCTTGTTATGGAAGAAAACATGGATCATATGATGGCCATGCTGGAGGATACGCGGATTCAGCTGCGCCCCCATTATAAGACTCACAAATCCCCGGACCTGGCCTGGCTGCAGATTGAAAAAGGTGCCAAAGGCATCACCTGTTCCAAGCTGAGCGAGGCAGAAGACCTGGTGAAGGCTGGAATTTACGATATTCTCATCGCCAATCAGGTAGTACAGAAGTCCAAGATTGCCCGTCTGGCATCCCTTGCCGGCATGTGCCACATGACTGTCTGCGTGGATTCTGAGCAAAATATCCGTGATCTGTCTGCGGCGGCCTGCCTGGCTGGTTCCGTTATTCACTGTTATGTGGAGATGGATATCGGTATGAAGCGGTGCGGTGTAACCACTTTTGAAGAGTTTTATGAGCTGGCTGCACTGCTGGAAGAACTGCCGGGTGTATCCTATGACGGTATTCAGGCCTATGCAGGAAATCTTGCTCATGAATACGATGTGGAGAAAAGAGAAGCTGCTATTGAAGCCAATGAAGAACGTCTCCGTCAGCTGATTGCGTATCTGGATCAGCGCGGTATCAAAAACCGTGAAGTCAGCGGATGCAGTACAGGCAGCGTTTACATGAAAAAATACAGTAGCGTATATACCGAGCTGCAGCCTGGTTCCTATATTTTCCTGGACATGGCATACCGCGGTATGAAAACTGCATTTAAGAATTCTCTGCATGTTCTGGCAACGGTTATTTCTGCAGGTCCGGATCATTTCGTCATCGATGCCGGTGTGAAGAGTATCTGTCCGGATCAGGGAAATCCGGGACTGGACGGTATTGAATTTGAATCAGTAAGCCTGAGTGAAGAGCATACTGCTTTTTACGGTCCTCACAGCCTGAAGGTGGGGGATATGGTAAAAGTAGTACCTGGTCACTGCTGTTCTACTGTGAACCTTTATGATGAGATGTACCTGCTGGACGGTGATACGGTAATTGACAGGATTCCTGTAGTAGGCAGAGGTAAGGCAAGATAAAAAAGTCAAAACAAAAAGGAGCATATGCTCCTTTTTTTTGTGTGCTTTATTTGCTGGATTACAGAATAGCGAAGTCTACCCACTGGGAAATCAGATATGCAAGTGCAGACAGAACACAGCAGAAAGAGATGACCTGAGATTTGATCTTCGCCTGACGGTCAAAGACTGCCATGGAGAGAATCCAGGCCACAACCAGAGTAATCAGTGCGATTACAGTCATTTTGTTGATTGTGCCTGCCCAGCCGCGGAAGAAGAAGCACAGAAGTGCAACAACAACTACCGTCAGTGCATATTTCAGCGGGCTGCCGGACTTGCAGAATGTGGGTATGAGAAGTGCTGCCCAGATAACCCCCAGAAGCAGGCACTTTGCGATTAAAATCAGAAATGCTTCCATGTTAAATACTCCTTTAATACGTTCAATACCAACAGTATAGTTGATTTTTCGGCAGGAATCAATTAAAATATAATAGAAAAATTATGACTA
>JAFYKS010000010.1 GCA_017537495.1 Bacillota bacterium
CCACCTTTGCGCGGGAGTCTTCTGCATAGCACAGATCCAGGATTCGTTCGTCTCCATTCATGCCTACGCTGATGGCGGATACCATAGCAGTTACCGGCAGCTCGCTGATCATGCCCTGTTCCTTCATCCACTTCATTGCTTCTACCATAGCAACGAAAGCACCTGTAATGGAAGCAGTTCTGGTACCGCCGTCTGCCTGAATTACATCACAGTCAATCCAGATGGTACGTTCCCCCAGCTTTTCCATATCTACTACGGAACGGAGCGCACGGCCGATCAGTCTCTGAATTTCTACAGAACGTCCGTCCTGCTTTCCGCCCTTATCACGTTTCTTACGTGTACCGGTGGAACCAGGCAGCATACCGTATTCTGCAGTAACCCAGCCCTGGCCGGTGCCCACCAGATGGCGTGCAGTGGAATTTTCTACAGTTGCTGTACAAATTACCTTGGTGTTTCCCATTTCAATCAGCACAGATCCCTGCGGGCTCATTAAATAGTTGTTTGTTATCTTAACCGGACGAATCTGGTTGTTTTCTCTTCCGTCAATTCTCATATCTTACCTCACTTCAATCTATTGAAATATCTCGTATCTTATAGTATACCAAAAAAAGCATATACTTTCCAGTCTCCTTCTGCTAAAATACATTCATAAGATAAAGATTTCGCAAGGAGGAAACATCCATGAAAACAGTCATTTTAGACGGATATACCATAAATCCCGGTGATCTTTCCTGGTCTGCACTGGAAGCACTGAGTCAGGTGAAGGTCTGCGACCGAACACCTGCAGAACAGCTTGCAGAAACCATCGGAGATGCCGAAGCAATCTTCACCAGCAAAAATAAAATTACAGCAGAAATTATGGATGCCTGTCCTGGCCTGAAGTTCATCGGCGTGCTGGCAACCGGTTTTGACAATATCGATATTGAAGCGGCAAAAGACCGCGGCATTGCAGTCTGCAATGTACCGTCCTATTCCACAGATACTGTGGCCCAGCATACGTCTGCCCTGATTCTGGAAATTACCAACAATGTGGGACTGCATAATGCAGCAGTTCAGAACGGAGAATGGACCTCCAGTCCGGATTTCTGTCTCATAAAGAGTCCGATTCAGCAGCTTGCAGGAAAGTCCCTGGGCATCATCGGCTACGGAAACATCGGCCGCAAAGTGGCTGCCATCGCGGAAGCATTCGGCATGACTGTTAACATCTACAGCCGTAATCAGGAAGCTGCCATGAAGTCCGATATAGTAACACTTCACTGCCCTGCAACTGCTGAAAACCGCGGTTTCATCAACGCAGAATTCATCAGCCAGATGAAGGATGGATCTATCCTGATTAACACTGCCCGTGGTGCTCTCATTAACGAAGCGGACCTGGCTGAAGCCCTTTCTTCCGGCAAAATCTCCGCAGCCGGCCTGGACGTGGTCAACGGGGAACCGCCGAAGATGGACAATCCGCTGATTGGACTGCCGAACTGTTTCATCACAGCTCACGTTGCCTGGGCATCCGGAGAAGCCAGAAACACCATCTGCGAAGTTTCTGCTGCAAACCTGAAGAGCTGGCTGGAAGGCGGAAAGCTGAACCGTATCGTATAATTTACAATGAAAAACCGAAAAGGCGGCTGAAAGGCCGCCTTTTATATTATTCTGTTTTTACAGACAGCACAGACACGGCATGAAGTACATACCGCTGCCTCCGCAGCACAGGTTGCAGAGCACGAAGTAGCCGCACATCTGCATGCAGTGATTGGTTCCGCCCATGGTCGGATTGCCGCCGTAGTGGGCACTTCTCTGCTGGTAGCGCTGGCCGCCGCCCTGCA
>JAFYKS010000077.1 GCA_017537495.1 Bacillota bacterium
CAGGTCCAGCAGATAACGGATTTCCTCAGGAGTTAAATCCATCAGAGTTAACAAACTTCTTCCTCTTAAATGTACACCCATTGTAGTTCTCCTTTCTTTTCTTCGCAAAATCGGTCTGCACCATTGGTTTTCTTTCCTTCTCACACCTTCATTCGGAGCAATTTTCAGTCCGCTCCAGGCTTTACGGTTTCAGGTTAACTACATTGTACCACTGCATATTTTAATGAAAAGTGCCAGTACTGTCTATTTTTTCGGTGCCAGCTGTGCCTCTATGGCCAGCCGGAGAAGATCCAGTCCCTGGCGGATCCGTTCTCTGCTTTCGTAGGAGAAGTTCAGACGAATATAATCTCTGCCTCCGCACTTTCCCGGATAGAACACATAACCCGGTACGATGGAAACTCCCATTCTGCGTGCCTCCACCTCCAGCTCCATGCTGTCCACCCCTTCCGGCAGGCGGCACCAGATATAGACGCCGCCCCTCGGCCGGACATATTCCAGTCCAAGCGGTTTCATCTTATCCAGCTCCCTGCACATGATTTCCTGTTTGATGGCATAATTGCTTCGGAACACATGAAGATTCCGGTAATACCGTCCGTCATCCAGATATCCGGCAATCAGTTTCTGCGTCATCCAGTCGGTCGCCACCAGGCGGACCGATACCAGATAGGACAGACTTCTGATCAGTTCCTTATCAGCCACAACCACCGCCAGAGAAAGCCCCGGCAGGAAAGTCAGGGAAAAAGAGTATATATATATGACATTGTTCTGGGTATCACTGGCTTTGACCGGCAGATGCTTCGGTCCGCTGTACACCAGTTCCGAGGCAGCATCATCCTCCACCACAGGAATCCGGTAAGCTTCGGAGATTTCCAGCAGGCGCTGCCGCCGCTCTCCCGAAAGAATGACACCGGTAGGATCATGGAAGCTGGAGTTCACATAGATGAACCGCGGTTTATGGAGAAGAATCAGTTCCTCCAGACAGTCACACTGCAAACCGTCTTCATCTACAGGAACGACAACGACCTTTCCTCCAGCCAGCTCCACCGCACGGAAGGCATCCGGCGATACCGGCTCTTCCATAATAACGGTGTCTCCCGGCCGCAGAAGCAGAGCCACGAGAAAGTCCAGAGCCTGATTGGTTTCCGTCAGAATCTGTATTTCACTCATGCCTGCCTTTATGCCCTTGGTACTCAGAAAAGATACCAGCTTATGCCGCAGACGTTTGTCCCCCTGATAAGGGTTGTAAAAATACTGATTCTTCCCGCCTTCTGCAATCAGACCGGCAATCTCTGCCGCCACCTTATGCCTGTCATACACCTCGGAAGTGGAAATACCGCTTCCCAGTGAAATCAGACGCTCATCGCTAAACCGCTGAAATACATCGTCAAAAGCAACTTCCATATCCAGGTATTCATCTTTTATAAGTTCCGGCCAGTGAACCTTCTTTTTCCGGCCGCGGGGAACAGCTGCCTCCCTCTCAGGAAGGGAAACCACATATCCATATCCCTGACGGGATTCAATCAGTTCCTCTGACTTCAGTTCCGTATAGGCTCTGGCTATGGTATTCCGGTGCACCCCCAGCATATGGGCCAGGGACCGCTCGGAGGGCAGAACGCACCCCGTCACCATTTCTCCTGACAAAATCAGACTTTTCATCTGTGCAGCAATCTGCATGTAGATTGGTGCTCTGCTGTTATGATTCACCCGAATGTTCATGTTTATTCCCCCTAAATGAACCGCGCCCGGTTATTTTTTCGGCGGTTTCTGTCCGTGGAACTGATAGTAGCAGACTTCCAGACGGCCGTTGAAGAGTTTTCTTCTGCGGTCTGCAGGACGTCCGAAGGACTTCAGTTCCGCTGTCTTGTCACTGGTTACCATAAACAGGGACCAGGTAGGATTGTCCGTAAAGAATTTCAGGAAGGATGCATAAATCCGGTCGATGGATTTCTGATCCCCGATTCGTTCGCCGTACGGAGGGTTGGTAACGACTACGCCGCTTTCGATTTCCGCAAAATCTTTCCGTCCAACCTTGCCTTCGCTTCCCAGCTTGGTGGCATCTCCCACTGCGAAGGTAATGCAGTCATCCACACCGGCTTCTTCCGCATTTTCCATGGCAGCCTTCAGTGCTGCAGGGTTGATGTCATAACCGTAGATTTCCAGTTCCGTGTCGTAATCAATGGCTTCGAAAGCAGCCTTACGTTCTTCCTTCCACAGATTCTTAGGAATGGCATCCCATTCTTCTGCTGTAAACTTACGGTTCAGTCCCGGTGCGATATTTCTTCCGATCATAGCGGCTTCAATCGGCAGTGTGCCGGAACCGCAGCAAGGGTCCACCATGATACGTCCCTTTTTCCAGAAGGAGAGCTGCACCAGAGCAGCTGCCAGAGTTTCCTTCATCGGTGCATCTACCATGGCCACACGGTATCCTCTCTTATGGAGGCCAGGACCAGTGGTATCCAGGGTTACGGTTACACGGTCCTTCAGCAATGTAATCTTAATGTCATAGAGCGCACCGCTCTTTTCGAAGTAGTCCACACCATATGCTTCTTTCAGACGCTCTACGATGGCCTTTTCTGCTACAGACTGGCAGGCAGGAACGGAGAAGAGCTTGGACTTGACGGAGGATCCGTTTACAACGAATTTGCCGTCGATCGGAATCCA
>JAFYKS010000078.1 GCA_017537495.1 Bacillota bacterium
ACAGAACTTATTCCTGCTGAACTGGATTACGATCTGGAGTACGGTAAGCCGACCGAGGCTCAGTGGAATTCATATGAATATCTTAAGGAATATCAGGCAGAAGTGCTGCAGAGCATTCTGAGCACTGTATTGGCGGAATATTCGGAATGGCAGGAGGATTATCGGTATGAATTTGATAATCTCCAGGAAATCATGCCCGATATTGCAGAACCAGGGGAGCTGACCGGCTTCATCCGTCCTGAACATATATTTTTCATGAATGTGGAAAAAGAAGACACTGCATATATTGGCGTGCAGTTTCACTGCAGCTGGGATCCGGAAGAAGGTCTGGGTGTGATGATACATAAAGAGCGGGTTGTTCATATCGGCAGCCGCAAGGATATTTATCAGAACTGGATTGCAGAAAATGACCGGGACAGCCGTGAGCACCATGATATAAAAAGTGGTGTGAAGATGGCCTGCAATATCAGGTTTTAGGATTTGGGAGAGAGGGATAACACATGAAGAAGTGGGTGAAATCACCGGCAGTCTGGGGAATGGTAATTCTGTTTCTGGTATCTGCCGGTATCATAATATATCTGGGAACTGAAATGTCCAGATTACATGGCCAGATGGCGGAGCTGGAATTGCAGCTTTCCGCTCTGGACGAAGAAGTGGCTGAACTGCGGGAGAAGGCTGAGGCAGAAGATTTTGCACAGAAAGAAGCGGAACAGGCAGAAAAACCGGTACAGGAAACGGTGAAACCACAGAGCGGTCAGGCAGGTAAACCGGTTCAGAATAAACCGGTTCAGCCGATCAGCAAGTATGTTTCCGAGGCCAAAGTGAAAGAAAGTATTCTGGGGGATCTTCAGTATGACGATAATCCGGAGGATCTGGTTTTCGTGTCCATTGCCCTTGATGAAACACAGACACCGCCGGTTTATGATGTAATTGCAGAAACCGCGGACAAATACAGAAAACACATTTACAAAGTTAATGCAGAAACCGGACTGATCCGGGACAGAGTATTCTATAACGCAGATAATTTCGATGAGGAAGGGCAGATTGGACTTTATCATGAGCGGGGAGATTCTTCTGAACCGGAAGCCTGGAACCAATATTGGGAACTGTACTGCAGTCCGTCAGGACAGGTCTACCACGAGGGAATACCTGTCATAGAAATATATACGGACGAGTGGTATGCTTATGAGGAAGCACGTTAAGAAATTTGAAAGGAAGTGAGTTTATGTGGCTTATCGCAGCAGTATTTTCATCATTATTTGCAGGTTTAACTTCAATTTTAGCCAAGTGCGGCATCCGGAAAACGGACTCTGACATCGCTACGGCAGTACGTACTATTGTAGTACTCATATTCTCATGGATTATGGTGGGTGTGGTAGGATCATTCAGCACAATTGGAGATATTGCACCGCGGTCGCTGGTGTTTCTCATTCTGTCCGGCTTTGCTACCGGTGCATCCTGGATGTGCTATTTCAAGGCCCTGTCCATGGCGGACGTTAATAAGGTAGTGCCGATTGATAAGTCCAGTACAGTACTGACCGTGCTTCTTGCTATCATTCTTTTCGGCGAGACGAATAATTTGCCGGTGAAGCTGATCGGAACTGCACTTATCGGCTGCGGCGTTCTGCTGATGATTGAAAAGAAGCAGACAGATGGGGAGCAGAAAGAAGAACGTGGCTGGATGATTTACGCCGTTCTGGCGGCTGTTTTCGCAGCTATGACATCTATCCTCGGCAAAGTGGGGATCGACGGCGTAGAGTCCAATTTGGGCACTGCAATCCGTACCATTGTGGTGCTGGTTATGGCCTGGGTTATCGTTATCATGAAAGGAAAGACAAGCCAGGCAAAATCCATCGACAAGCGGGAACTTGTTTTCATCTGTCTTTCAGGGCTTGCCACCGGTGCGTCCTGGCTCTGCTACTACTATGCAATCCAGCACGGAATCGTCAGTGTGGTTGTTCCTATTGACAAGCTGAGTATCCTGGTTTCTATTGGATTCTCCTACGTTGTGTTTAAGGAACGGCTGTCAAAAAAAGCGGCAGTTGGCCTGGCAATGATGGTTTTGGGAACCCTGGGCATGGCATTGTTTGCATAAAAAAACATTGTGCAATTTTTACGTAAAACATGTGGATAACTTTTAGCTGAATTGTCTGAAAATTTAATAAAAATATTGAAATATCAATGTTTCTTAATATATTTTTTATCCACATGTACACGTGGAATTGATTGTATACAATCCGGAAAAGTGATGTGGATAATTCTTGAAACCATTGAAATTTAAAGCTTTTCAGCCTGTTGAAAACCGTTCAGAACAGAGTGGAAAATGGTTTACATAATTATATATGAGGCGTATGATGAAGTGGAAAAATGATACAGTCACAATAGAAAAAGGCCAGATGGATTACCTGACTTTCGGACGTGGGGAGAAAACTCTGATACTGATTCCGGGGCTGGGGGACGGCTTTAAAACCGTGAAAGGGATGGCCTTTCCATTCTCCGTGCTATATCGTAAAATCGGTTCAGAGTACCGGGTATATTCTTTCAGCAGGCGAAGAAACATTGCCGCGGGACATACTGTAAGGGATATGGCAGAGGACCTTTATTTGGCAGCGAAGGCTCTGGGGATTGAAGGTGCTCACATAGTAGGCGTTTCCCTGGGGGGAATGATAGCACAGCAGCTTGCTGTGGTGCATCCGGATTTTGTGGAGAAACTGGTGCTTACCGTAACCACCGATAAAATGGAGGAAGAGTACCGTACCGTCATCAAAAGATGGATGGAGATGGCAGAACGGGGAGATTATGCAGGAATCATGACAGATACGGCAGAACGCAGCTATTCTGAGGCCTATCTGAAAACGGCCCGCTTAATGTACGGTGTGATTACAAGGGTTGGAAAACCGAAGAGTTTTGAGCGGTTTCTGATTCAGGCCCAGGCCTGTCTTGATCATGATGCATCCGGCCTGCTGGACAAAATATCCTGTCCGACTCTGATTTTAGGCGGAATGAAGGATAAAATCGCAGGACCGCAGGCTTCCTTCCGACTGTCAGAAGGGATTAAGGATGCAAAGCTGTATATGTATGAAACATACGGTCATGGTGCATATGAAGAAGCGAAGGACTTCCAGGATCGGCTGCTGGAATTTTTAAATCAGGAGGAAATGTTATGAAACGAAAATATTATCCCATTCATCCGGATTTCGCGCCGCTGGCGAAATTGAATCCTCCATTGAACCGGGCTGTGCTTCCTGCTATGCAGAAATCCATGTCAGCACTTTGGAACCTGGAAAAATCAGGAGATGGTGTAACGGTAACGAAACTGCAGATTCCGCTGGACAAAAAGAAATCCATGCGGGCTATCCTGTATTCACCGGAAGGAAGCAGCGGAAAGCTTCCTTGTCTGGTGTATTATCATGGCGGCGGATTTGTGTTTAACGCAGCACCATACCATTTCCTCAATGCCAGAGAATACTGCCGCGGTGCCAAGTGCCATGTACTGTTTGTGGACTACCGTCTTGCACCACGGCATAAATTCCCTGCAGCGCTGGACGATGCCTTCCGTGCATACCGCTGGACACAGATGAACAGTGAAGAACTGAACATAGACTTTAAGCGGATTGCTGTGGGCGGTGACAGTGCAGGGGGAAGTCTGGCTGCTTCCGTATGCCAGATGGCAAGGGATTATGGGGCAGCAGTTCCATGCGGTCAGCTCCTGGTGTACCCGTGCACAGATGTGCGGATGAAGACGGATTCTGTCAAGCGGTTTAATGATACACCTATGTGCAATAGCCGCGATATGGCAAAATATATTAAGCTTTACATTCCGAACCTTGCACACTTGCCGATGGAAGAAAGGGTGTACGCTTCCCCGGCGGAAGCTCTGTCTCTGAAAGGCCTTCCATCTGCTTATGTGGAAACAGCAGAATTTGACTGTCTCCACGATGAGGGACTGGAATATGCCGGACGTCTGGAAGATTTCGGTGTGAATGTAACGGTTCATGAAACAAAGGGAACCATACATGGATATGATTTCATGTCGAAGAGCCCAATTGTGTGGGAAAGTATGCAGAAACGTATCGCATTTCTGTGCCGAATTTTTAAAATCGACGGGAAATAATTCGGATAAAAAATATTATGTCAACCTTTGTTCGCGATGTTGCGAACAAGTTTCAACACTGCGGAAAGCTTAAAATTTCAATGGTTTCAACAATTATCCACATTGAAAGTTAAGATTGTATACAATTCAACTCTCAAAGGCATGTGGATAACTTCGAGGCGAGTAAACGTTGAAATTTCAATATTGAACATGTGGATAACTTTTGTCAAGAGGCAAGTTATCCACATATATGACGTAAAATTTGCCGAAGTTTTCCATTTTGTGCACAGGGACGAATCCGGCACCTGATTTTGTGGGAAATAACAAGGCGTAAAAGTTAAACAGGAGGATAACTATGGATTTCACAGTAATTAAATCAAATCTGACGAAGCTTGGATATAAGGTGTCCTGCTTCGATACAGCAGCAGAAGCAGCAGCTTATCTGGATGAGCAGATCGATAATACCAGTGTGGGATTTGGCGGTTCTGTGACACTGGATCAGATGAACCTGGAAGAGCTTCTTTCAAAGCATAACCAGGTAATCTGGCATCACAAAATTCCAAAAGGACAGCCAACACGTGATATCAGAGTGGAAGCAGCTCGCGCACAGGTGTACATTTCTTCCGTAAACGGCATCGCTGAAACGGGAGAAATCATAAACATCGATGCTACCGGCAACCGCGTTGCTGCAATTACATATGGACCGGAACGCATCTTCCTGGTAGTGGGTGAAAACAAGATTGCACCGGACTACGATGCTGCTCTCTGGCGTGCCAGAAACATTGCCAGTCCAAAGAATGCACAGCGCCTTGGCGTAAACACACCTTGTGCTGAAAAGGCAGATAAATGCTATGACTGCAAGAGTCCAGGCCGTATCTGCCGCAACCTGTCCGTCTTCTGGTCTGCACCCGTTGCCAGCAATATTGAAGTAATACTGATTCACGAAGAACTGGGGTATTAATTATGAATATCAGAATAGAACCTGCTTTTGAATACAGGGAAGAAATAAAAGAACTGTTTACAGAGTACACTCATATGCTGGTGGAAGGGGATCCGGCATTTCAGG
>JAFYKS010000079.1 GCA_017537495.1 Bacillota bacterium
CATGGAAGGTACTTCCAAGCCTGACTACGGTCACTGCGTAGACATCTCCACTAAGGCTGCTCTGCACGAAATGGTAGCTCCTGGTGTTATGGCAATTATCGCTCCTCTGGCTGTAGGTATCATTCTGGGACCTAACGCTCTGGGCGGTATGCTGGCTGGTTCCCTGTGTGCTGGTGTTCTGATGGCTCTGATGATGTCCAACGCTGGTGGTGCATGGGATAACGCTAAGAAGTACATCGAAGAAGGTTTCCACGGCGGTAAGGGCTCCGAAGCTCACGCTGCTGCAGTAATCGGTGACACCGTAGGTGACCCATTCAAGGATACTTCCGGTCCATCCATCAACATCCTGATCAAGCTGATGACTATCGTTGCTGTAGTATTCGCTCCTCTGTTCGTACAGATCGGTGGTCTGCTGTAATAAGACAAGCTTAATAAAACGTAATTTAAGACCCTGGCTTCGGCCAGGGTCTTGTTTTTTATATAATAAAAAACGGCAGGGGAGTAATCCCTTGCCGTTTTATCGTTTCGTAGTTTATCAGTGATTGGTTATTATCTGTTCTTGAATTCTGCAGGTCTCTTTTCGAGGAATGCACGCATGCCTTCCTTCTGATCTTCAGTACCGAAGCAAGCACCGAAAGCTTCAGCTTCCAGGGCACAGCCAGTATGCAGATCTACATGATCGCCCTTGTTGATGCATGTCTTAGCCATTGCTACAGCGACAGGCGCCTTGGATGCAATAGTCTGAGCCAGCTTTTCTGCAGTTTCCATCAGAGCTTCCGGTTCTACAACTCTTTCTACCAGACCAATACGGAGCGCTTCTTCTGCATTGATGGTTTCAGCAGACAGCACCAGATATTTTGCCATGCCTTTACCAACCAGCTTGGACAGTCTCTGTGTACCACCGAAGCCAGGAGTAATGCCCAAGCCAACTTCAGGCTGACCGAACTTAGCCTTGGTGGAAGCAATTCTGATGTCACATGCCATGGACAGTTCGCAGCCGCCGCCCAGCGCGAAGCCGTTTACTGCAGCAATGATTGGCTTTTCGATTTTTTCCATGAAGTGCATAACTTTCTGGCCGTAGATACCGAAAGCACGGCCTTCTACCACAGACAGGGTGCTCATCTGTGCGATATCAGCACCTGCTACGAAGGATCTGCCTTCACCAGTCAGGATAACTGCTCTTACCGCATCATCTTCGTCAATTCTCTGGAAAACATCAAACAGTTCTTCCAGAACAGTTCTATTCAGGGCATTCAGTGCCTCTGGTCTGTTAATGGTTACATAACCGATATTGTTCTTTACTTCGTACTTGATTGTCTGATACATCTTGATCTTTCCTTTCTAAACACCATTTGCCTCAAAAGAAGGGGATACCGACTTAAGGGCCAAATTTCACTAACTAAATTGTAACATTTATAAAGGAAAATGGCAACAGAATGATATAAATTTAACAGTAAATAGAAATTATATTTATTTGCAGGATAACTTGAATTAATTGCTAATATTATGTATAATATAATTTAATGTATTTTGTAAAAAAGGAGATTATGAAATATGCAGACAAAAGTAATTACAATGCCATCTGCGAAAATCCGTGAAGTGGCACGTGTGGCCATGGAAGGTTGCTGGATGCAGATTGCACTTTTCATGGGGCTGTATTATCTGATCAGCACAGGTATTGCCAATGTGCTGGACCTGTTCTTCGTAAGTACACAGTCTATTCCGCTGGGAGACGGTCAGACGATCGAACAGACAATTTACTACGGAAGCTCCATTTATGTTGCAGTAGTTGGCGGTCCTCTTTCCTGGGCCCTGTCCAAGTTCCTGCTGGACTTCTTCCGCTATCAGAAGGTAGATCAGACTACACTGCTGGAAGGCTTCAGCTGTTTCGGTAAGACTCTGGTTTTAATGGTTCTGACTGGAATTCGTGTTTTCCTGTGGTCTTTACTCTTCATCATTCCTGGTATTATCGCAACATTCCGCTACAGCCAGGCATTTTATGTAATGGTCGACCATCCGGAATACAGTGCTGGTCAGTGCCTTGCAGAAAGTTCCAGAATCATGAACGGAAATAAGATGAAGTATTTCTATCTGTATCTGTCCTTTATTGGCTGGAATTTACTGGCTATGCTGCCTGCGTTCTGCTTCAGCACCCAGCTTGCTTCTGTAAGCGGCATTATGTTTGTGCTGCTGGATCTGGTATTCGCAATTCCAGTATTCTTCCTGAATGCTTATATGAATATGGCCTTTACCGTATTCTATGAACTGGCTACTGATAATCTTACTATTGTTATGGAAGAAGAACCTGAGGTGGTTATGCCTGCACAGGAACCATCTGAAGAAGTGATTGTGGATGTTCCAGTTATCGAAGAACCGAAGGTAATCGAAGAACCTGCAGAAACTGAAGAATTCAAACTGCCGGAAGAATAAATCACATACGACAGACACTTGCCCCGTGAAGTAATGCTTTGCGGGGTTTTCTTTTCCCTGAAATTCGGTGCAAAACTTGTGCGGCGGGCATATTATGTGATATCTGAAGTTAAAGGAGGTACACAGGGTGTCCATTGAAAGACATTATTTCCCGGGGAATAATACACCGAAAGGGTTTTATTCCTACTACAGCCACATTTTGGGGCAGCGGGAAGCTAACAGAATCATCTGCATTAAAGGAGGACCGGGTACCGGAAAATCCACATTTTTGCGCCGGATTGGCGAGGAATTCGCCGGAAAAGGGGAGGATGTGGATTTTCTTCATTGTTCGGCTGATGAAAATTCGCTGGATGGAATTGTTCTCCATGGAAAAAAAGCTGCATTAATTGATGCTACAAGCCCTCATATGACAGACCCAATCAGTCCCGGTGCGGTGGATAAAATAATCAACCTTGGTGAATATTGGGACGAAAAAGCAATTGCAGTCAATAAAGCAAGAATTATTGATTACAGTGAAGAAACGGCAAGGTGGTACAGAATCTGCTATAATTACCTCAATGCTGCGAAAAGCATCAGCCGAAGCATGGAGGAACTGTACAACGGATCAGCCGAGTGCAGTGAACTTTACCGTGCTATTGCTGCCATTGTGGAAACGGAATTCCGTGATTACGACATCAGCCTGCGGCCGGGAAAGAAAAAAAGATTTTTTGCCAGTGCAATTACGGCTTCTGGTACGGTGCATTATCTGGATTCACTCTTAACAGGAATTCCGGGAAGGGACAGTGAGGAAGAGCGGAAATGGAAACGGATATACATTATCAGTGCACCAGCTGGATATTCTGCTGCCAGCCTGATGGAAATCATTTCGGAAGGAGCTGTCTACAGAGGGCTGGATATAGAGGCATATTATTGTGCCATGAGTCCGGATGAAAAAATAGAACATCTGCTGATTCCTGCTGTCGGAACAGCCTTTATCACCGTAAACAAGTACCACGACCTGGAGCCATGGGAAATCTGCACAGAAGGACAGGACCTGGTGCTCATGGATACTGAAGACTACATGGATTCGGTGAAGCTGGAAGAAAACCGAAGCCTCATTTCTGAACTGCAGAAAGAATATGACAGGCTTCTCAGCAGGGCAGTCAAGTGTCTGGAAAAAGCAAAATCCATTCATGCAGCTGTGGAGGCCATGTACATTCCGAACATGGATTTTGCGGAGGTTGAAAAGCTGCGGGAGCAGGTCTGTACCGAACTGAATGCATTGAAGTAAATAGAGTTTTTTCGAAATATGGGTGTATTCGGAGCGTGATTTGTGGTAAAATATTATATTGACTGGTGACAGTAATTTAAAAGCAAAAACTGCTGCCGGTCAGTATGATTACTTAAGAAAATCAGGAGTCTGAAATGAGCGAAAAAAGAAAGAAGACATTAAAAGAATACATAGACCTGCTGTTCAGCCAGGGACTGATTGACCGTATGACGGTACTGGATGAGTCTCTTCTGGAGCAGGAGATTGAATATATTTCCTACAATTCTATGGATGTGAAGCCGGGAACACTGTTCATCTGCAAGGGACTGAATTTCCGCGATGAATATCTGGCAGATGCCATCTCCCGTGGTGCTGTTGCATATCTGGGAGAAAAGGAATTTGACAATGTGGAAGGTGTTCCGTATGCAGTGGTAAATGATATGCGGCGTACCATGTCTGAAGTCAGTGCATTCTTCCATGAATGCATCTGGAATGACGGACTGCAGATGATCGGCATCACCGGAACCAAGGGAAAGTCCACAACTGCAACCTTTGTGAAGGCAATTATGGACGATTACTGCAAGTCTCAGGGAAAGAAGGAAATCGGCTTCCTGTCCGGTATCTACACTTACGATGGTGAACGCAAAGTGAAGGCGAAGAAGATGACCACTCCGGAAACGCTGGAGCTGCACCGTCATTTAG
>JAFYKS010000080.1 GCA_017537495.1 Bacillota bacterium
ACTCAACCGTAAAACGAATTTGTGACTCGGAAACAGTTAATGTAAAAGGATTGCTCTCAAGAATTTTTATTTCTTCGTCAGTGAATTTTTTTCCGCCCATAACTGCGATACCTCTCTTGTAATATTTATACCACAGTTTCCAAAGCAAGTGTGTCTCAATCTTGGGTACAAGCAATACTAATACCTTAAAAACACTCTTATTTTGTGTCACGCTGGGGGTATGAACACCCTTAATTTAAATTATGCGTGTCTCATTTATGGGTACTAGTTTAGGTGGGTGGTGCACGCTTAGAGCCATGAAAACATGCCGCGTAGAGTGCAGGCGTTGATGCTTTGCACGCTTACCCCGCAAAATCCCCTGCCTCCAGAGTGCAAATTATTGTCCGCTGATTGTGTTTTGCACGCTTTTTTCGGGCGGGCAGTATGTTTAGAGTGCAGAAAACCATGGAAAACCGCAGAAACAGTAGCGGAGAAATAGAAGTTTGCACGCTAAACACAATCAGGAGAATACATTTAGCGTGCGGGTGATAGACAGAAAGAAAATAATTAAGCCGGTCAGCAGGATTCGACATATTTTGATAAGAAGAAGTGGTAAAATGTGGAAAAACGAAAGAGGGTAATCATCATGCGAGGATTCGAAACAGCAATCAAACAGGACATGGAACTGGAGAAACGGATGATAACGCTGATCCGGCAGGAAATGAAGAAGCTGCCCTCCGGCAGACTGAAGCAGGGCGCCAGTGGAAGATCTGTGTACGAAAATCAGACACACAGTATTCCGCCAAATGGGGAACGGGCCAGAGGAATTGCCCGGAGGAACCTGCTGGAGTTCAAACTGAAGATTATAGAAGAAAACCTGAGGGCGCAGGAAGAACTCCGAAAGCGGTATCGGTCATACCGTGACGACAGGGTACTGGCACTGCTGAAACCGGTATATCAGAATATACTGAAAAAGGCATGGTCGGAAATTGCCCAGCAGCGGCAGGCCGCCAGAATCGCCGCACAGCAGCAGGCCATTGCCAGCGGCAGGGCGCACCATGCCGAACATCTGAAACATAAAAACATGAAAGGCGAGATTAACCGCTCGAAATCCGAGGTCATCGTGGGCAATGTGTATGACAGCCTGAAAATCCCTTATTCATATGAAGAGAGAATCTACTGGCCCCAGGATGCACCGCCGGAAGCCTGGGCCATCAAGCGTCAGCTGAACATCCCCGACTACTATGTACCAGACTTCACATGCATACTGCCCGACGGTACGAAGAAATATCACGAACACCTGGGAAAGATGGACGACGAAGAATACATGGAAACCTGGAAAAAGAAAATGATCCTTTATTATTGGGCCGGCGTCATTCCGGGAAAGAACCTGATCATCACGGCCGACGACCGATACGGCGGCATCGACCAGCAGGAGATTATGCAGATCCTGCTCAGTGAGCTGGGAGAACTGGTGGGGATGGGGAAATAGAACGTTTTTCTGCATGCGTCATTCAGCAAAATCTCCATTCCACGATGTCGAAACCTGTCGATAAATGGATATCTATTCGTATTGCTGTAAGCCGGTACCGGCATGTATAATGAAAATGCAAAGGGAAACGGAGGTGAAACAGAAGAGTATATAAAGGAGATTTAAAATGAACAATAGCGATATTACTTTACGTAATCATAAAGACACGGTATTTCGTCTGATCTTCAACAATAAAGAGAAGATGGTAGAACTATATAATGCACTCTACGATACCAACTATCCGCCTGGGACGCCGGTGGACATCAACACCATCGAGGATGCACTGTACCTGAACGATAAGAACGACATATCTTTTACTATCGCCAACACCTACCTTGTAATAACAGAACATCAGTCCACTATCAATCCGAACATGCCGCTGCGGGATCTGTGGTACATCGCGGAAATTTACAAGAAAATGGTGGATTCCAAAGCAGTGTTTAAAGATACTTTGGTGAAACTTCCGCGACCGACCTTCGTAGTAATGTATAATGGAAAGGATCCGCTGCCGCCGGAAAGCAGACTGGAACTTTCAGATTGTTTTCTAGGAGATAGAGAAAGTCTTTTAAATCTCAGCGTAATCGTGTATAATGTGAATGAAGGAGCTGGCTGCAGCCTGCTTGAAAAGAGTCCGACGTTGTACCAGTACAGCCAGCTTATAAGACTGGTACGTGACTACTGGAACCGAGGACCCATTACACATCACGAACGCCAGCAGATTTATAATATCTG
>JAFYKS010000011.1 GCA_017537495.1 Bacillota bacterium
CAAGGCAGCTCGAATTCGATTAAAATCTACTTCCGCTCCGGCTTTGTAATCTAAAAGACGAGAAACGGTGGTCGAGCTGCGAGTATATTATAGCACATGGTTCTGTGATATAATGAGAATATGAGCAGTAAAAATGGAAAAGACAGAAAACTTCAGCTGGAATCAAAAGGAAGAATCTTCATTACCCTTGGAATGATGGTTTTGCTTAGTGTGCTCATAAACGTCATGATGGCATGGTTTGACCAGCCGGAAGAACTGAAGAATAGAGAAGCGCAGATGGAAAACCGATATGATCCGCAAGCATTTTTCCTGGATGAAAAGGGCAGGCTCTGCTATGAAGATAAGAACTGGACCAGTTACATCTGTGTGGATGTATCCAGTTACCAGAATGATGTGGACTGGCGTCGGGTGGCTGCCGACGGTGTGGAATTTGCCATGATCCGTCTTGGTTACCGCGGATACAGCAGCGGAGCATTGAATATTGACCCATGCTATGAACAGAATGTGAAGGGGGCAAGAGATGCAGGGCTTCACGTAGGTGTATACTTCTTTTCCCAGGCAGTAACGGAAGAGGAAGCTATGGATGAGGCACGGTATGTACTGCGGAAACTTCGCGGAAAGCGGATTGACGGACCGGTTGCCTTTGATATGGAATATATCGATGGAGCAGAGCGGATTAATCATTTGACTGTGGAAGAGAAGACTGCCATTGCAGATGCCTTCTGCAGTATCATAGAGGAGAATGGATATCAGCCGATGATTTACGGAAATCCTACCTGGTTTACCGAGGATGTAAATCTGGAAGGCCTGTCACACCGCGGAATCTGGCTGGCACATTATATTGAAATGACCCAGTGGCCGTTCGATTACTGGATGTGGCAATATACGGACAAAGGCACTGTCGCGGGAATTGAGGGCGGCTGTGACCTGAATATATGGATGGAACCGAAGAACTAAATAAATCCAAGAAAAAAACCAGGAGGGCAGTCCTGGTTTTTTTCTGTTATGGTGTTTGTTATACGAGGCCCTGTGCTTTCATTGCATCGACGACTTTTTCAAAACCTGCAATGTTGGCACCGGCGACATAGTTGTTTTCCAGATTATAACGTTTTGCGGCATCGGCAACCTTTTCGAAAATACCCTGCATGATACCTCTCAGCTTATCATCTACCTTGTCAAAGCTCCAGGAAAGGCGGGTGCTGTTTTGGCTCATTTCCAGAGCAGAGGTTGCTACACCGCCGGCATTTGCTGCTTTGCCCGGCATGAAGAGGATGTCCGATTTGAGGAAGAAGTCTGTCGCATCCAGAGTGGTCGGCATGTTGGCACCTTCAGCGACTGCATAGCAGCCGTTTGCTGCCAGCATCTGAGCATCAGCCAGATGAAGTTCATTCTGTGTAGCGCAAGGAAGTGCGATGTCGCATGGAACAGACCAGATTCCTTTTCCTTCGTGATAGGAAGCAGTTGGAACTCTGTCTGCGTATTCACGGATTCTTCCGCGTTTTACTTCCTTAATATCCTTTATAATATCCAGCTGAATGCCGGCAGGATCGTGAATGTATCCTGCAGAGTCGCTCATGGCGATGACGATGCCGCCTTCTTCCATTGCTTTTTCAGCTGCGTAGATGGCTACGTTGCCGGAGCCGGATACGGTAATCTTCTGATTTTCAATGGACTTGCCTGCGGCAGTCAGCATTTCTTCCAGAATATATACCAGACCATCACCGGTAGCCTGGCGGCGGGTCTGGGAACCACCGTAGGAAAGGCCTTTGCCGGTGAGTACGCCTTCGTAGCGGCCGGTCATTCGCTTATACTGTCCGTAGAGGAACCCGATTTCACGGCTGCCTACACCAATGTCGCCGGCAGGAACGTCCTGGTCCGCACCGATGTATTTATACAGCTCGGTCATGTAGCTCTGGCAGAAGGACATGATTTCCCGGTCGGACTTTCCCTTCGGGTCAAAATTTGCACCGCCCTTGCCGCCGCCGATTGGAAGACCGGTCAGGGAATTCTTAAATACCTGTTCGAAACCGAGGAATTTGAGAATGCTCTGATTTACGGTAGGGTGGAAGCGGAGCCCTCCTTTATATGGGCCGATGGCACTGCTGAACTGAATACGGTAGCCTTTGTTAATCTGAATATTTCCCTTATCATCAATCCATGGAACGCGGAAAGAAATGATACGTTCCGGTTCTACCATACGTTCCAGAATGGCAAGCTGGCGGTATTCTTCCTCGTTCTGTTCAATTACCGGTTCCAGTGACTCCAGAACCTCTTTTACTGCCTGGTGGAATTCCGGTTCAGCAGGATTCTCAGCGACTACTTTTTCATATATTTCTTTTACGTAACTCATAATAACCTCTTTCGTATTGTTTTAAAATATTTATTGCAAACACACAATCAATATGCGCTTTGGCTGTAGATATCTTACAAAATTCCTGGAATGCCTGTATTATAATTGGAACATTTTGTTTTGTAAACGGGTTAGGCGTTTTACGGACAAGTCTATTTGCTGTACTGTGTGCTCTTTAATAATTGTTTTTATCCTGTATTTTTTCTTCATCTAATATAATAATTCGCTTGCATTATAATGATTCTTATGCTAATATTAACGTATACAAAGTTTAGATGGTAAGATGGAAGAGTGGGTAAAGCCCACTCTTTCAATTTTATTCGGGTTAAAGGAGGTACTTATGGCAAAAGTAAAGGTAACTGCTCTGATTGAAGAAATCACCGCTGCGTTTCTGGAAGAAAACGGACTGGAGTTATACAATGTCGAATTCCTGAAGGAAGGCCGCGACTGGTTTCTGAGAGTTTATATTGATAAAAAGCAGGGACAGGAAGAAGAATATGTTTCAACTGATGACTGCGAGAAGGTGAGCCGCTTCTTAAGCGAAGAACTGGACCGCCTGGATCCGATCGAACAGAATTATTACCTGGAAGTATCTTCTCCGGGACTGGACCGTGCACTGCTGAAGGACAGCGACTATGAGCGCTTTGCAGGACGTCTTGTGGACCTGAGCCTGTACAAGGCAGTAGATGGAAGCAAGGCATACCAGGGAATTCTGGTTGGTCTGGTTGATGATAAAATCGTAATTAAAGACGAAAAGGAAAAGGAAATGCAGTTTGACAGAGCCCAGGTTGCGAAGACCCGCCTGGCTGTCGTGTTCTAAGGAGGTTATAGAAGAAATGAACAAGGAATTTATTCAGGCTATTGCAGACCTGGAGAAGGAAAAGCAGATTTCCAAGGATGTGCTGATTGAAGCCATTGAATCTGCGCTGGTTTCCGCATATAAGAAGAACTATGGTACATCTCAGAACGTTCGTGTAAATATTGACCGTGAAACCGGGGATATCGATGTATTCATGCGTATGGAAATCGTGGAAGACGAAGATTTCTACGATGACATGACACAGATTACTATCGAAGAAGCACGTGAAATCGACTACCGTTACGAAGTTGGTGATGCTATTGAATATCAGGTTACACCAAGAGACTTCGGCAGAATTGCTGCACAGACTGCAAAGCAGGTAGTAGTTCAGAGAATCCGTGAAGCGGAAAGAGGAATGATTTTCGACAATTTCATCACCCGTCAGGGCGAAATCATGACCGGTCAGGTACAGAGAATCAGCAACGATACCATGTTCGTAAGCATTGGCAGAACAGAAGGTATCCTGGCTGGAACTGAACAGGTACCTGGTGAAACATATAAGATTAATGACAGACTGAAAGTTTACATCATGGATGTAAAGAAGACCACCAAGGGTCCTCAGGTATTCCTGTCCCGTTCCCATCCTGGTCTGGTTAAGCGTCTGTTTGAACTGGAAGTTCCTGAAATCGAAGACGGTACTGTAGAAATCAAGGGTATCGCAAGAGAAGCAGGTTCCAGAACAAAGATGGCTGTTTACACTGAATTCGAAAACGTAGACCCTGTTGGTGCATGTGTAGGTACAAGAGGTGCCAGAGTTCAGGCTATCGTAGACGAACTGAATGGCGAAAAGATTGATATCATCACCTGGAGCGAAGATCCGGAAGTCCTGATTGCAAACGTACTGTCCCCAGCAAAGGTGGAACAGGTTATCGTGGCAGAAGACGGCGAAAAGTCTGCAACCGTAGTTGTTCCTGACTATCAGCTGTCCCTGGCAATCGGTAAGGAAGGCCAGAACGTACGTCTGGCTGCTAAGGTTTCCGGCTGGAAGATCGATATCAAGAGCCACTCTCAGTACGAAGCAATGAAGGCTGCTGAAGCAGATATGCCTGAAATTGTTGAAATCGAGGAGGAATAAACCTTGAAAGAACGGAAGATTCCAATGAGAAGATGCATCGGTTGTATGCAGTCCAGAGAAAAGCAGTTCCTGATCCGTATTGCGGGTTATGAAGGCCAGCTGACACTGGACCCTGCAGGCCGCGCCAAGGGCAGAGGCGTATATCTCTGCAAAGACAGCAGAGACTGCTGGCAGAAGGCCGACAAGCGAAAGGCAATTGAACGGAACTTCGACATGCCGGTGAGTGCAGAAATGAAGGCAGAAATTTTCCGCCAGCTGGAGGAACTGACCGATGGAGAATAAAGTACTCAGCTATTTCGGTTTTGCGGCGAAAGCCAGAAAACTGGTGACCGGCTACAACACATGCATCTATATGATGGAAAAGAGAAGAATCAGACTGCTCATTCTGACGGAAGATCTTTCAGAGAACTCCGTGAAGAAGATGGTGTCGGCCGCAGAGAAACATCGTGTTCCCTGCAAAATCTTCGGCTCCAGAGAGCAGCTGTCCCAGATAACCGGTAACGTTGATAAAGGTATTTACGGCATTACCGATGACAATTTTGCAAAAGTAATTTCAGATGGGATTGATCATATTCAATCAGTTAAGTAAGGAGGTGTTCGAATGGCAACAGACAATAAGGAAACGAAAATTGTAAAAGCCGCTCCTAAGAAGGCGGATAGCCATCAGGACGAACAGCCGCGTGTAACGGTGAAAGCTGCGGTAATTCCGCAGAGAAATACAAAGAAGCAGCAGACCAGAACTGCATCTGCTGCCAACGACAGACCAACCCAGAGACCACCGATGGGCAAGCCTGTTGTAAATAAGGACCTGGAAAACCGTCACAGACCGCCAATGGGTAAGCCTGTTGTATCTAAGGAAGTGGCAGAAAGAGGTCAGGTGAAGGAAGATGCAGTTGAAATCAAGGCTCCTGCAGCAGAGGTTAAGCAGCCTGAAGTGAAGCAGCCTGAAGTCAAGGCAGTGGAAACAAAGCCGGCTGAAGAAGCAAAGGCTCCTGCAACAGAAAAGAAGGCTGACGCTCCTGCAAGACCTGCACGTCAGGACAGAACGCAGGGCGACCGTCCGCAGGGTGACAGACCATTCCGCGGCGACAGACCGCAGGGTGAAAGACCGCAGCGCGGTGACCGTCCACAGGGCGACAGACCACAGCGTGGAGACCGTCCGCAGGGCGACAGACCGTTCCGCGGAGACAGACCGCAGGGTGACAGACCACAGCGTGGAGACAGACCGCAGGGCGACAGACCATTCCGCGGAGACAGACCGCAGGGCGACAGACCACAGCGTGGTGACCGTCCGCAGGGCGACAGACCACAGCGTGACGGACGTCCGCAGGGTGACCGTCCACAGAGAGCAGAAAGACCAGCAGACAAGCCAAAGCTGGAAACTAAGCC
>JAFYKS010000081.1 GCA_017537495.1 Bacillota bacterium
AATATTTTCTTATCTTCCAGACGCAGTGCAAAGAGCTTGCCTCCGAATACACATCCTCCGTCAATGCAGAGAATTCCATTCTTCTCAAACACTTCACAGCGTCCATCTTCATAGAAGCTCATCACCGGTGTATGCCCAACTACAACCGTCACACCCTCTTTAAAGTATCTCTGGCTATAGTCCGGCGGATAAAATACGAAATCACTGAAATCATAGTCTTCCAGTGGACGGCCCGGCTTAAAACCGTCGATACCGGCATGAATCAGTACATAGATTTCATCCCCTGCTTCCACAACTTCATAAGCAGCGAACTCTTCCAGATACTCCAGTACCGCCTCTTTAGTATCGCTGTCCAGCTTTCGGAACGCAGCTGCCGTAGTTCCGCCGCCGTTTTCCATCCAGTTCATATATCCCCGCATCATACAGTAGTTCAGATGTTTCTCTGCATTTTCTTCTGTAATTTCCACGTTAAGCTGCTTCAGTGTTTCCAGAGCCATATACTCGTGATTTCCCAGAATCGGAATCACATTTGGCCGCATCATCATATCCAGCAGAACTTTCATGGGTTCCGGCCCCCGGTCCACAGTATCCCCCAATACGTAGAGCACATCCTCCTCGCTGAATTCAATCTGCTCAAGCAGCTTCTTATATTCCTCATAACATCCGTGTATATCACTGATTACATAATGCATCCTTCTACCTCCCTTTTCTGCAAAACAGACAGAAAAACCCGCAGAACATGTTCTGCGGGTATTCGTCTTACTCACTTGATTAAGCTTCTCTGGTGTAAGTAATCAGGTCTTCAGCAATTTCGTTGGCTGCGATGGAAACCGGCTTGTCGATTTCAACGTCAGTCAGGATTGGCTTGCCGTCGATGATGTCTCTGGCTCTCTTTGCTGCCAGAATTACAATTGTATATCTGCTGTCTGCTTTCTTTCTCATTTCATTAACTGATGGATATAACATTATGCTTCCTCCTTATATCTGGAAATCAATTCCTCTGCTGTGAATGTCACTCTGGAATGTTCTGCAGTCAGAATGGACTTCACTCTGCTTACTGCTTCGTCTAGCTGGCCATTCACCACGCAATAGTCGTATTTATCAATGTAGGAGAGTTCCTTCAGAGTTTCTCCCAGACGCATTTCAATAGCATTGGCAGTTTCCGTTCCACGGCCGGTGAGACGCTTTCTCAGCTCGGACATGGACGGCGGAAGAATGAAGATGAACACACCGTCAGGATAGTTTTCCTTTACCTTCAGTGCACCCTGCATGTCAATTTCCAGAATTACATCGATTCCTGCCGCCAGCTTTTCAAGAACCGGCTTCTTCGGTGTCCCGTAGTAATTACCGTAAACTTCCGCATGTTCCAGAAGCTCACCTGCCTCTATTCTGCGCAGAAATTCTTCTTTCGATACGTAATAGTAGCTTACGCCTTCAGTTTCACCAACTCTCGGGCTTCTTGTTGTCATAGAAACGGACAGCTGTACATCGTCCCGGCTCGTCTGAGCCAGCAGTTCTTTACAGATGGTTCCTTTACCTGCACCGGATGGACCGGACAGAACAAACAATTTTCCTGCATGGTTCTCTAGTAGATTCATTCTAAACTCCTGTTGCTATTTAAAGTCATACTAACTTGAATATACATTATATCACAAAAAACTCCGCTGTGCAAGCTATCTTATTCGATATTCTGCACCTGTTCACGAATTTTCTCAATTTCACTCTTGATGTCCAGCATATGTCCGGTAATGGTGATATCGTTGGACTTGGAACCGATTGTATTAGCTTCACGGTTCATTTCCTGTACCAGGAAGTCTAGCTTCTTACCTACAGGCTGCTTTGCAGTAGTGATGATATCCTTCAGCTGAATCAGGTGGCTGTTCAGACGGGTAATTTCTTCATCAATGGCACACTTGTCCGCAAAGATTGCCGCTTCCACCAGAATACGGTCTTCCGGAATCTGTACATTGCCGCCCAGCAGTTCTGTGATTCTTTCTCTCAGCTTTTCAGTATGTGCTGCTGCAACCTGCGGTGCACGCTCTGCAATCTGATCCAGAATAGACTTGATGTTTGCACCCTTTGCAATCAAATCTTCTGCCAGCTTATCCCCTTCTACGGCTCTCATGGATTCCAGATTCTTGGCAGCTTCAGCTACAGGAACCAGAATTGCCTTTGTAATTTCTTCTTCATCTTCCACATCAGGAATTGCCTTCATTACATCCGGCAGAGTAGCCAGGAACTGGAGAGTGATTTCGCCGTCCACACCAAAGGTTTCCTTCAGTTCTTTCAGGTTGTCTACATACTGCTTGGCCAGCATGCTGTTCAGCTTGATGTTTACGTCGTTTTCTGTGATGTTTTCCACGATAATGGACACATCAATCTTACCACGGGACAGAGTCTCCTTAATGGTGTTCTTAATCTTATCCTCAGCGAAGCCATAGCGTCTCGGCATCTTCACTGTGATATCAGAGTAACGATGGTTTACAGACTTTATTTCTACAATAATTGTCCGCTTGCCATCTGTGTATTCGCCTCTTCCGAAGCCTGTCATGCTTTTTATCATACCGTTTTTTCCTTTCTTTCATCGAGCTTTTGCGTATGATTCCAATTTACATTTTACATGAAAATACAGGAAATAGCAAGCAAAAGGGGTACAATTTATGCCCCGCCTGTGATATAATTCCAGTATCATTCAGGAGGTAATACATCATGGTAAATAAGACAATGCAGCAGCTGGGCAGTTCCCCTTCCGTCATCCGCGAACTCTTTGCATACGGACTTCAGCAGGCGAAGCTGATCGGCCCGGAAAATGTTTTCGACTATACACTGGGAAATCCAAGTATCCCTGCACCGGAAGCCGTGAATCAGGCAATCAGAGATATTTTGACAGATACACCGTCTATCGCAGTCCATGGATATTCCATGGCCGGAGGTTTTGAAGGAACCAGAGCGGCCATCGCTGGCAATCTGAACCGCCGTTTCGGTACTGATATCAAGGCTGGAAATCTCTTCATTACCTGTGGCGCAGCTCCCGCCCTTATTTCCGTTATCAAGGCATTGGCTGAGAATGAGGAAAGCGAAATCATGGCTGTCGCTCCGTACTTCCCGGAATACAGACCTTTTGTGGAAAAGAACGGTGCCAGATTCACTGTGATTCCGGCAGACCGCCAGCACTTCCAGATTGACCTGGCAGAAGTGGAAGCACGCATCAACGCACACACACAGGGTATTATCATCAACTCCCCGAACAATCCGTCCGGCGTAGTATATACCGAAGAAACCCTGCAGAAGCTGGCTGACATTCTCCGCAGAAAAGGTGCGGAATACGGTCATCCGATTTATATTATCGCCGACGAACCTTACCGCGAACTGGTATACGGCGGTGTGAAGGTACCTTTCATTCCATCCATCTACGAAAACACCATTGTGTGCTATTCCTGGTCCAAGAGCCTGTCTCTGCCAGGGGAACGTATCGGTTATGTACTGGTACCGGACAGCTGCGAAGATGCTGCTGACGTATTCTTTGCTGTGGCAGGTGCATCCCGTGCACTGGGTCATGTCTGCGCACCAACCCTCATGCAGAAGGTCATCGAACGCTGTGTGAATGAAATGCCGGACCTGGCAGCCTACGACGAAAACCGCACTCTGCTCTACGATGCTTTGACCGGTATGGGCTACCGCTGTGCAAAACCAGACGGTGCATTCTATCTCTTTGTGGAAGCACCAAACGGCGACGGCCGCGCTTTCTCTCAGAAGGCAAAGCTGGAACACAACCTGCTGGTTGTACCGGGAGAAGAATTCGAATGTCCGGGCTTTATGCGCCTCTCCTACTGCGTATCAAATGACATGATCCGCAGAAGCCTGCCTGCATTTGAGGCCATGATTCAAAGTTATAAATAATTTCAGACACAGAAAAAGGCGGCTGATTCCAGCCGCCTTTGTTATTATTACATTTCTTCTTTAAAATGCAGGGTCAGGTCGTAATTCACCGGTGTATAGAAGGCCTCCTTACGGTCTTCAATTTCGATGTGCTGGCTGGCCAGAACCCACATAGCCTTGGAAACTGCCGCTTCCAGAGTCATATCGTATGTTTCCAGCAGCTGCAGATCCTGCTTTACCTTCTTACCCACCTGGTATACCATCATATCACTGCCTTCATGAACAACCTGTGTTGCCACCACAACCATCTTATTAGGATGAATTGCCATCAGCTCTTCCAGCTTATCCAGCAGGTACTGCGGGATACCGCCTACACCAAAGCTTTCAAAAATCACACCGTCTGCATTCTCGAAAATCCAGGTAAGAATTTCCGCATCCAGTCCCGGTGTAAACTTCAGAACGTAGACACGGCTGCCCATGTCGTGGTAGAAGCGTACACGCCATCTTGGATTTTCAGATGGAATGTAACGGATCAGATGACCGTCCTGAATAATAGCCAGGTTCGGATAGTTGATGCTGCTGAAAGCATTATAGCTCTTTGCACGTTCCTTTTTCGCACGGGTTCCGGCGATTACCTTACCGTCGAATACCAGAACCACACCGTGGGAATCATCATCGGATGCATAGAGCAGGCTGTCGTACAGGTTTCTTCTGGCATCGGTGTTTGTATCATTAATCGGTTTCTGCGCACCGGTTACTACGATTGGCTTGGCAGAGTTCTGAATCATATAGGACAGAGCTGCCGTCGTATATGCCAGAGTGTCCGTACCGTGGCAGACAACGAAACCGTCATAATAGTCATATTTTGCTTCGATGGTCCGGCTGATCATGGACCAGTGCTCCGGTGTGATATTGGTGCTGTCCAGATTGCAGATCTGCACCGCATCCACCTCACAGAACTTCTGAGATTCAGGAATGTAGGAAATCAGTTCTTCCGAGGTAAAGGATGGCGCCAGGCCATATTCTGTCTGCTTACAGGCAATGGTGCCGCCTGTTCCGATGAGCAAAATCTTCTTTTTCATACCTGTCTCCTATTCCATATCTTTCAGGAATGCTTTGTATCCTCTTACTGCTTCGTAAACATCTGCCTTGCTTGCCACTTCCATCGGTGCATGCATGCACAGCAGTGCTACGCCGCTGTCGATAACTTCCATGCCGTAGCGAGCTGTAATCCAGGCGATAGTACCGCCGCCGCCCACATCGACCTTGCCCAGTTCGGCAGTCTGGAATGCCACACCGTTATCATCAAAGATTTTACGGAGGGCTGCCATGTATTCCGGATTAGCATCGCTGGAACCACCTTTTCCGCGGGAGCCGGTAAATTTGCAGAATACCAGACCTTTGCCGAAGAATGCTGTGTTCTTCTTTTCATATACTTCAGGGAAGAGCGGGTCATAAGCTGCACTTACATCGGAAGACAGCATCTTGGAGTTCTGCAGGCAGCGTCTTACTGCCAGGTTGGAATCCAGTCCGCAGAGAGCCAGAACTTCTGCAGTCATGTTTTCAAAGAACATGCTCTGCATACCGCTGGCACCGTAGCTGCCGATTTCTTCCTTGTCCACAAGCAGGCAGCAGGAAGTCTTCTTCGGAGTTTCCTTCTGATCCAGAATTGCCTTCAGAGATGTGAATGCGCAGATTCTGTCGTCATGTCCGTATGCCAGAATCATGCTGCGGTCAAGGCCCAGTTCTCTGGCCTTACCGGATGGTACGATTTCCAGCTCTGCAGAAAGGAAGTCTTCTTCTTCCATGCCGTATTTATCTTCCAGCAGCTTGAGAATAGCTGCCTTCACGCCTTCATTCTTTTCTGCTTCTTCACCGTCTTCGCCTTCTTCTCTGGTAATCAGAGGCTTGCTTCCGATGAGCAGATCCAGCTTTTCCCCTTCGATTACCACGCTGGCCTTCTTATCCATCTGCGCAGCACCCAGATGCGGCAGAACATCGGTAATGGTGAATACAGGGTCATTGTCGCACTCACCGATATTTACGTCAATAACAGTTCCATCCTTCTTCACTACTACGCCGTGCAGCGCCAGAGGAATAGTCACCCACTGATACTTCTTGATAC
>JAFYKS010000082.1 GCA_017537495.1 Bacillota bacterium
ATTTACACCGGCACCTGCACGGGCAATGGCCAGCAGATCATCGCTGAATTCCATGTCATGCATGTCAGCACTTCTCACCAGAATACCGTTGGCTTCTGCCACATTTTCGGTAATGGTATAATCTTCAGTCAGCTCTGCCAGACCGACTTTGGAAATCTTGTTTAAGGTTGCTATCTGATACATAATTTTCCTCCCTGTTTAAAAATATTATGCTTATTCCACAAATTTTTCACCCATACACGTCTGTATATGTTATAATGAAACAAAAATTATATATATTATACCACTTTACTTCTGTAACGTAAAGTAGTATAATAGCTGAAAACATAAAAATTACCACTTTTTAGAGGAGGACTTAACCATGACAATGAAGTACGATCGAGTTTACAACTTTTCTGCGGGTCCATCCATGCTTCCACTGGAAGTACTGGAAAAAGTTCAGGCTGAACTGCTGAACTATAATGGCTCCGGACAGTCTGTAATGGAGATGAGTCATCGATCTAAAGAGTTTATCAAAATTGCGGAAGATGCAGAAGCAAACTTACGGAAGCTGCTGAATATCCCGGATAACTACAAGGTACTGTTCCTGCAGGGTGGCGGTACCCTGCAGTTCTCTATGGTTCCGCTGAATCTTTTGAGAAACTCCAAGAAGGCGGACTACATCGTAACCGGCACCTGGGCTAAGAAGGCCTATAAGGAAGCTGCCAAGTTTGGTGACATCAAGGTTGCTGCATCTTCTGAAGCAGACACTTTCACCTGGATTCCAAAGCTGAAAAAGGAAGACTTCCGTGAAGATGCTGATTACGTTTACATCACCGACAATAACACCATTTACGGAACCGAATATAATTATGTTCCGGATACCGGCGATATCCCTCTGGTGGCAGACATGTCATCCAACATTCTGTCCCGTGAGTTTGACGTGACAAAGTTTGGACTGATTTGGGCTGGTGCACAGAAGAACGTAGCGCCTGCCGGCGTGACTATCGTCATCGTAAGAGAAGACCTGATCGGCCATGCGGATGCATCCGTTCCGACTTATCTGGATTACAAGGTGCACGATGAAGCGGACTCCATGTATAATACACCGCCATGCTTCTCCCTGTATGTAGCCGGCGAAGTATTCAAACACCTGCTGGAAAACGGCGGCATCGCAGCAAAGGAAGCTGTCAATAAGGAAAAGGCGGCACTGCTTTACGACTATATCGATTCCAGTGAAATGTTTAAGTGTCCTGTCGCGAAAGAAGACCGTTCACTCATGAACGTGGTATTCGTTACCGGCGATGCGGATCTGGATAAGAAGTTTGTGGCAGAAGCAAAGGCAGCAGGCATGGTGAACCTGAACGGTCACCGCTCCATCGGCGGCATGAGAGCGTCCATCTACAACGCTATGCCGAAGGAAGGCGTGGAAGCTCTGGTAGCATTCATGAAGAAGTTTGAAGAAGAAAATAGATAGAGATTTGGAGGAAACAATTATGTATATGACATGTCTGGATCTGGAAGGTGTTCTGGTTCCTGAAATCTGGATTGCATTCGCAGAAGAAACCGGTATTCCTGAACTGAAGAAAACCACCCGTGACGAGCCTGACTATGATAAGCTGATGAAATACCGTCTGGATATCCTGAAGGAACACGGTCTGGGGCTGCCTGAAATTCAGGCAACCATCGAGAAAATTGATCCGCTGCCGGGAGCAAAAGAGTTCCTGGATGAGCTGAGAGCTTTCGGTCAGGTTGTGATTATTTCCGATACATTTACTCAGTTTGCCAAGCCTCTGATGAAAAAGCTTGGCTGGCCGACTCTGTTCTGCAACGAACTGGTTGTGGCAGAAACCGGTGAAGTAACCGGATTCAAGATGCGTATTGAAGACTCTAAGAAGAGTACTGTATTGGCACTGCAGGCAGCAGGGCTGGAAACCATTGCATCCGGTGACAGCTTCAATGACTTGGGTATGATTCGCGCAAGTAAGGCCGGCTTCCTGTTCCGTACCACCGATGCAATCAGAGAAGCAAATCCGGACGTTCCGGCTTACGAAACCTATGATGAACTGCTGGCAGCAATTAAGGCAGTTTACGAAGGATAACCTTTACAAAGGCGATTAAATAAACGGCCGTATGTCAAACGATTCCACAGGAGCTTCTGCTCCGAGGACAAGTTGGGCGTACGGCCGTTTTTTATATATTGCAAAATTCTTAATTTCACCTCTCCGCCTTGCAGAAAACTGCCTGGTCATGCTATACTGTATTCGTATACAGAACATTAGCAAGGGGAAAACTATGAAACATATATTCAAACACACGATTACATTTTTACTGATTTTCAGCATGCTGCTGGGAAGCGGTGCATCTGCCGCATATGCAGCAGGCGGACCATCCGTTCATGGGAATGCCGCCATCATATACTGCGAAACAACCGATGAAATCATCTGGGGAAAAAATGCAGATGAAGAAAGAAATCCTGCCAGCATGACCAAGCTTCTGACCTGCCTTATTGCCATTGAGAATCTGGATCTGGACCAGGAAGTGGAAGTAACACAGGAATGTACTGAGGTGATTCCAACCAAAATCTGGCTGCAGGCCGGTGAAAAGGTGACTGTACGTGACCTGCTGCACGCGGCTCTGCTGGAGTCTGCCAATGATGCGGCCATGGCCCTGGCGGTTGCAACTTCCGGCAGCGTGAAGGATTTTGCCAAGAAGATGAACAGCCGTGCCAAGAAAATCGGCTGCACCAATACCAAGTTTGTGAATCCTTCCGGTCTTTATGGTAAGGGTCAGCACTCCACGGCTCACGATATGGCGCTGATTGCAGCGGAAGCCTTCGATAACCGTACTTTGAAGACAATCGCAGCTACAGATGAATATACCATCGGAAAGACCAACAAATCCGAAGCCCGCGTACTGGAAAACGGAAACCTGCTGCTGAAGGGCGGTGAAATGGATCTGCCGACCGGAACCATTAAGGTGAAGAAGTATGACGGTGTCTTCGGAGGTAAGACCGGAACCACCGAAGAAGCGGTAGCGACCATGGTTGCCGGAATCAATCACGATGGCCTGGAACTTTATGCGGTTATCATGGGCAGCACCATGAAGGAACGTTATCCTGATATGAAGAAGCTGCTGGAGTATGCCAAGGAAAATGTCTGCCCTTACGAAGTGTTCAAAAAGGGTGATCTGTTTGAAGAAGCCCGTCTGACGCACGGTTCCACAAACAGAGTGGCAGGGGTGGCTTCCGTCAGCGGTATCACCAACCTGCCGGAGGTGCATCTCCCGCACTGGTGACAACC
>JAFYKS010000083.1 GCA_017537495.1 Bacillota bacterium
AATTGGTGGATCCTCAGGGGTTCGAACCCTGGACACCCTGATTAAGAGTCAGGTGCTCTGCCAGCTGAGCTAAGGATCCACATCCTTGTTTCGGTTACGCAGTAAAAAACAGGCCATTCGCCTGTTTAAAAAATTGGTGGATCCTCAGGGGTTCGAACCCTGGACACCCTGATTAAGAGTCAGGTGCTCTGCCAGCTGAGCTAAGGATCCACAGTCCTCCGGTTAAAATCAGTAAGTTGTAAAAATTGGTGGATCCTCAGGGGTTCGAACCCTGGACACCCTGATTAAGAGTCAGGTGCTCTGCCAGCTGAGCTAAGGATCCACAACTTACTGCCTTATCCGCGGCACATTTGGTATAATAACATATCCAGAAACAAAAGTCAACAACTTTTTTCATTTTTTCGTTAATTTTTTTGAATTTCTTTAACCGACTTTTCCCGCGGCCTCCCGTCCGCCTCATTATTCCCTCAATTTCAACGTTTCAGCCATTATTCCTTCTTGTGTACTAACGGTGAAATATGTTAAAATATTAGGGTATGTTTTGTATTTCATTCAATTTTTTAATATTTATCTGATAAGGGAGACACATTTTATGAGTTTATTAGTAGTAGAAAAGGTAACCCACGGTTTCGGCGCACGTCAGATTCTGGAAGATGCATCCTTCCGTCTGCTGAAGGGCGAACACATCGGCCTCATCGGTGCCAACGGCGAAGGGAAATCCACATTCTTAAATATCATTACCGGTAAGATCATGCCGGATGCCGGAAACATCACCTGGTCCCGCCACGTAACCGTTGGCTACCTGGATCAGCACTCCGTACTGAAGAAGGGCATGACCATCCGTGAAGTTCTGCGTACTGCATTCAACCACATGTATGAACTGGAAGCAGAAATGATGAAGCTCTATGAAGATATGGCCGAAGCAGATCCGGAAAAGATTGACGAAATGATGGAAGATGCAGGTGAAATCCAGGGTATTCTGGAATCCTCCGGTTTCTACCAGCTGGACGCAAAGATTGAAGAAGTAGCCAACGGCCTGGGTCTGGGTGACGTAGGTCTGGACAGAGACGTTACCGACCTGTCCGGCGGTCAGAGAACCAAGACTCTGCTGGTTAAGCTGCTGCTGGAAAATCCGTCCATCCTGATTCTGGACGAACCGACCAACTATCTGGACCACGAACACATCGTATGGCTGACAAGATATCTGCAGGAATATGAAAACGCTTTCATCCTGGTTTCCCACGACATGGACTTCCTGAACTCTGTAGTTAACGTAATCTACAACCTGGACGGCGGCAACCTGACCCGCTACACCGGCGACTACGAAAACTTCCAGAGAATGTACGAAATCCAGAAGGCACAGGAACTGGCTGCTTACAAGCGCCAGCAGGCTGAAATCGAAGAACTGGAAGACTTCATTGCCAGAAATAAGGCTCGTGTTGCTACACGAAACATGGCCATGTCCCGTCAGAAGAAGCTGGACAAGATGGAAATCATCGAACGTCCAACCGAAAAGATCAAACCGGAATTCAGATTCCTCATGGCCCGTACCCCTTCCCGCTTCATCGTTCAGGCTGAAGACCTGGTAATCGGCTACTCTAAGGATGAGCCTCTGACTCGTCCGGTATCCTTCACTCTGGAAAGAGGCCAGAAGGTTGCCATTGTCGGCACCAACGGTCTGGGTAAGACTACCCTGCTGAAGACCATTCTGGGCAAACTCCCTGCTCTCGACGGTAAGGTTGAGCTGGGCGACTACCTGTTCCCTGGATATTTTGAGCAGGAAGCAGAACGCGACTCCGACATCACCGCTCTGGATTACTTCTGGAAAGAGTTCCCTTCCATGGAAAACAGAGAATGCCGTCTGTGCCTGTCCAAGTGCGGCCTGACCAATGACCACATCACCAGCCAGATGAGAGTTCTTTCCGGCGGCGAAAACGCCAAGGCAAGAATGGCAGTTGTTATGAACCGCGAACACAACTGGCTGATCCTGGACGAACCGACCAACCACCTGGACGTGGAAGCAAAGGAAGAACTGAAGCGCGCTCTGAAGGAATACCCAGGCACCATCCTGATGGTATCCCACGATCCAACCTTCTACGAAGACTGGGTAACTGACATCTGGAATGTAGAAGACTGGACAACTAAGATCGTTTAATCACGGCGGTCCGAAAGCGATACCGGAAATTTCAATTTTTTTCGCAAAATCCGGTATTCTGACGCCGATTTCAAACAAAAAACACCCTCCATTCCCAATTATTTTCGGGATGGAGGGATTTTTTATGGTTTTAATCGTTTTTTCGACAAAATCCGCCAAGTTTCGCAGGCGCCAACGGTCCGCCAGCATGTCTGCAGCCAGCCAGTTTCTGAGTTTATACCGGAAATCGTAATTTTTTGTGCAAAATCCGGTATCCAGCGACCTGTGCTATTTCACAGCCCACATCACCACTTCTACCATGTAACCAGGCAGCAGGCCTACCTGCACTGCACGGCGGCATGGCTTCGGATCCGGCATGATTTCACGGTAAACGGCATTGAAGTCGCCCCACTGAGCCAGGTCTGCCATGAAAACTTCCACGTTGAATACATTTTCCAGAGTACATCCAGCTTCCTTCAGACGCGCTTCACAAGCCAGCAGAGTATTTCTGGACTGTTCTTCGATGGTTTCCGGAATCTGGCCGTCCCAGTCGTCACAGCACTGACCGGAGGTTACCACCAGTTCTTTGCCTTCGATGGACAGTACCGGTGAAAACGGATAGCTTACAGGTTCTTTTACATACTTTTCAGGTAATTCAATCTTCATTTTTTCCTCCAAAATTCTTTCTTCTCCAGTTTCTTCTGCCCGGTACCGGGTCTTTCTTTTCCACCAGTGCGGTCTGCGGCGCTGCCACAGGCAGTCCGGACTTTTCCGGTGTTTTTTCCGGTTCCGCAGGGGCTGCAGCAGCCGGAGCCGGAAGCTTCTCAGGTACTGCAGGTTTTTCCGGCGCTGCCGGTTTTTCCTGCTTCTCCTGCTTTTCACGGATATATGTCAGCTTGTTGTTGCTGCCGGGAACACGTTCTTCCTTAAACTCGAAAGCACCCAGGGACTTGATAAACGGTGTAAACTTCTTGAAACCGAAGTTACGCACGTCAAAGTCCGGATAACGCTTGAGAATCAGGTTGCCCAGATCTCCCAGTGGGAACCATTCATCTTCGTCGGAATTTTCTTCCACCATGGCCATAATAGCCTTACGCATGGATCTGGCGGACATGGTCTTAACCGGTACGGATGCATCCGCCTTGGAGCCGGATGGCTTTTCAGCCTCGGCAGCAGATGTTTTGCCGGAAGGAGCTGCAGCAGCGCCCTTCTTGACTGTTTTGCCGGAACTGCGTGACTCACGTTCTTCCGCTTCGTCGGCCAGGTCGCCCAGCTCATTATCCAGTGCAATCAGGTCCAGATACTTGAACCGGTTGCAGGATGAGATGAACGGCTTCGGGGTCTTGGTTTCACCCATGCCGATGACGTCCATGCCGGCCTCACGCAGGCGTGATGCCAGACGGGTGAAATCGCTGTCGCTGGTTACCAGACAAAATCCTTCCACCTTGCCGGAGTAGAGGATGTCCATGGCATCGATAATCATGGCGGAGTCGGTGGCGTTCTTGCCTACCGTATAGCTGTACTGCTGAATCGGGGTGATGGAATGTTCCAGCAGCATGGTCTTCCAGCGGGCGAACTTGGGTTTGGTCCAGTCCGCGTAAATTCGCTTATAGGTAGCGACACCGTAGTTGGATATTTCATCCAGAATAATCTTTACATACTTATCAGATACATTGTCGGCATCGATGAGCACCGCGTATCTTCTGTCTTCTCTGTTCACATTGCCTCCTGTCTCCTGCCCTTTGCGGGCGGCGGGGGGGACTATAATTCTTCCATTGCATTGAGAATGGTCACATGACCTTCCACTGCTTCGGTCACGTCTTCTTCTTCGCGGTAGCGCTTCATGATATCTGCGAAAATCTCTGCCGTTGACGGCGGCGTGTAGCTGATGCAGTCCGCCCCGGCTTCAATGGTCGCCAGAATGCTTTCAGCGGTCGGACCGCCGGTGGCAATAATGGGCACCTTCGGGTATTTTTCCCGAATGCAGCGAACCACTTCCGGTGTCCGTGCAGCCGCAGATACGTTCAGAATGGAAACGCCCGCTTCCAGACGCCCCTCAATGTCTGCATGTTCATTAATGACTGTGGCTATAATCGGAATGTCCACAACCTGACTGATCAGGCGAATGTTATCGTTGGTCACCGGGGCATTTACGACCACTCCCCAGGCACCGTCGCCTTCTGCGTCATTGGCAATATTGGCGGACCGCTGTCCGTTGGTAATGCCGCCGCCCACCCCCACAAATACGGGCATAGGGGCCACATTGATGATTGCCTGTGAAATAACCTGCTGCGGCGTAAACGGATAGACTGCCAGTACAGCATCCGCATTGCAGCTTCGGATAATGGCGATATCCGTAGTGAAAATCACCGACTTAATCCGCCGACCCATAATCACAAGGCCCCGCGCCTTGTAGATTTCCTTCGGCAGTTCCAAATACTTGGATCTGAGCTTGCCCTCAATCTTGGTTAATTCCTTCCTTTCCATTCCCTGTTTCCTCCCTCAAAATCTCCTCATCCGGCCTGCCCGGCAGATCAGATGAATTTTTCCAGTGTAACGTAATACTTTCCCTTCTTCGACGTGCCGTCCACACCTTTATAGATGGCCTTGCCCTTTCCCCGAAGCACCAGCTTTTCTCCGCCTGAAAGCTGCCGGTCCGGCTTGGTGGCCTCCGCTTCATTTACGAACACCAGTCCTCGGCTGATGGCCTCCTGGGCCGCCGTTCTGGACAGGTGAAATACGCCGGAAACGATACTGTCCAGTCTCGGTGATGTTACCGTGAATTTTACCACATCACGGCGTATAACGGCAGTGTCTATCACATTAATTGGCGAAACCTGAACCGAAAGGCTCACTCTGCCGGCCTTGCCATAGTGAGCCATGAGGTAGTCTGCAAGCTCCCGTACCACGATAGCCTGCGCTCCATTTGGCTGCACCAGAATATCCCCCAGTTTTTCTCTGCGGATTCCTTCCCCCAAAAGAGATCCCAGATAGTCCCGGTGCGTCAGCGTCTTTGCGCCCGAAACGCCGCTGCCCCCGCTGCTGTAGCTCATCTCCAGCACAACCAGCGGACACTCATCGGGATACTGACGAAAATATTCCATGAGTTCCTCTTCATTATTCACT
>JAFYKS010000084.1 GCA_017537495.1 Bacillota bacterium
CTGCGGTGACTTCGTTAACATGATGGATGCCAAGGGCACCGTAACAGCTGAAATTCTGGAAATGATCGAGGACGATCCTCGTGTTTGCTATATTAACTCTGACAGTACGGTAGGCCGTGTAGCTGAGGCTATGAAGAAGTATCCTGACCGTGTGCTGGACACCGGTATTCAGGAAATGAACATGGTAACTGTGGCAGCCGGCTTGGCCAAGGAAGGCTTCATTCCGTTCGTACAGACCTTTGGCCCGTTCCTCTGTGTCCGTGCCCTGGACCAGATTCACAACGACGTCTGCTACAATGACTTCCCGGTACGTCTCATCGGTACTCACGCAGGTCTGTCTTCCGGCTACGGTCCGACTCATAACACCATCATCGAGTTCGGTATCATGAACGCACTGCCGAATATGACCATGGTTGCTCCTTGCGACGCCAACCAGGCAAAAAAGCTGCTCCGTGCGTCACTGGATTATCCGGGTCCGATCTACATCCGTATTCCTAGAGGGGAAGAACCTGCAGTTTATGCGGAGGATTATGACTACAAGTACGAAATCGGCAAGGCCATCGTTCTGTCCGAAGGTAAGGATCTGACCATTATCGCAACCGGTATGGGTGTGGCAAACGCAGTACAGGCTGCACGCCAGCTGCAGGAAGAGCACGGTCTGGATATCGGCGTAATCGATATGCACACTATCAAGCCAATTGATAAGGAAGCGATTATCAAGGCAGCTCAGCAGACCGGCACCATTGTGACCGTGGAAGACCATAACATTCTGGGAGGTCTGGGAAGCATCGTAGCTGACGTTCTCATGGAAGCAGGCGTACCTGCCCGTCTGAAGAAGATCGGTGTTCCTGATACTTTCGTAGAATACGGTTATCCGGAACAGCTCTATCCGCACTACGGAATGGATGCTGCAGGCATCGCAAAGACCTGCCTGGAATTCCTGGGAAAGTAAGCAATGAAGATTAACGAAACATATTTAAAACAGCTGCAGGACGGTAATACCGTCCTGTCTGCCTTAATGGAAAAACATGGCGTTCCCGGTATGAGCCTGACGGTAATTCAGGGCGGCAGACCTGTGCATACTGCAGTCTGCGGAACGCGGGATGATGGTGGAAATCCGGTAGAGCGGGATACTCTCTTTGAGTGCGCATCCCTGACAAAATCTCTCTTTGCCACGCTGGTGCTCCGGCTGGCGGAAGAAGGCCGTCTGGACCTGGAACTGCCAATTGCGGGCCAGTATGACCACGAACACTGGACGGATAATCCACGTTATCTGACCGTTACACCGATTCACTGCCTGTCCCATGGAACCGGATTCCCTAACTGGGGGCCGAAACCGATGAACATTGCCTTCGAACCGGGATCTGTTTTCAGCTACTCCGGAGAAGGATATTATCTTCTGCAGCATATGGTGCAGCAGCTGGAAGATCGTCCGCTGGAAGAAAGCTTCAGGGAGTATTTCTACGAGCCGTGGGGAATGGCGCACACTGCCGTGGACTGGACACCTGAAGTGGGCGGAAAAATGTCCTGGGGCTACGATTTGGAAGGCCGTGTCCGCAAAATCCGTGATTATCACGATGATGCAGGCTATGGACCGGAACCCAATGCGGCCTGGTCTCTTTACAGCACAACGGAGGATTATGCACAGTTTATCTGCC
>JAFYKS010000085.1 GCA_017537495.1 Bacillota bacterium
GACATGATTTCCGCAGCACTCTATACGGGCGAAGAAAACGGCAGCATGCCGGATCCGGATCTGATTATCCGTACCAGCGGAGAAGAACGTCTGTCCAACTTCCTGCTGTGGCAGTGTGCCTACAGCGAGCTGGCATTCACAGACTCCCTGTGGCCGGACTTCACACCGGATGAATTTGAAGAAATGGTTATCGCCTTCGGCAAACGCAGCCGCCGTTTCGGCGGACGGTAGAAGCCGGGCAGAACGATTTTGAAAGGGGAATAAACGACAATGAAAACAAGAATTATTTCCGGCCTGGTTATGGCACCGCTGCTGGTGCTGGTATGGCTGGGCGGATACTGGCTCATAGCTGCGGCTTTTATCGTGGGCCTGATCGGTATCCGGGAACTTTATAACGGATTTGAAGCGCAGGGCATCCGTCCATCTAAGGAAATCGCCTACGTGGCTATCTGCGTGCTGTATCTGCTGAACATTCTCTGGCCGGCAAATCACGAACTGCCGATGCTCTGGATTGTTCTCTGTGCCATGGCATCCATGGTATACGGTTTTGATGTGAACGGCCGCAAGAGTGAAGACACCATGGCGACTCTGTTCGGACTGATCTACGTGGTATTTTTCTCATACCATATTGTATGGATTGACCAGCATGAACATAGAATAATGATATGGCTGGTATTCCTGACTGCATTCGGTACCGACATCATGGCATACTTTACCGGTATGGCTTTCGGCAAGCACAGACTCTGCCCGAACCTGTCACCAAAGAAGAGCGTGGAAGGTGCTGTAGGCGGCGTCCTGGGAAGCATGATTCTCTGCGGAATTTTTGGCTGGCTGCTGGGATACGGCGGAAGTGCGCTGGCATCCATTGTGGTAATTGGTTTCGTGGGAAGCATTGCTGCACAGCTGGGTGACCTGTCTGCATCTGCACTGAAGCGCCGTATGGGCATCAAGGACTACGGCAATCTGATTCCGGGCCACGGCGGCATTATGGACCGTTTTGACAGCGTTCTGTTTACCGCACCACTGATTTACTATACCATGACATTACTGCTGTAATCCCGAAGGGAATACATACAAGGAGACGAACCAATGAAGAAACTTGCAATCCTGGGAAGTACCGGCTCCATCGGAACCCAGAGCCTGGATATTATCGATAAAAACCCCGGCCGTTTTCAGGTGGGGGTTCTGTCCTGTGGCCGCAGAACCGGCATGCTGACAGAGCAGATTGAAAAATACCGTCCAGCCATCGCTGTGACCGAACTGGAAGAAGATGCACAGAAGGTTTCCGAAGACCTGAAGTCTCGCGGAATCCACGGCACAGAGGTCCTTTGGGGACAGGAAGGCCTGAAGACTGCGGCAGCGAGCAGCGAGTGCGATATGGTGCTCAACTCCCTGCTGGGTATCAGCGGCCTGGCACCGACCATGGCGGCTATCGAAGCCGGCAAGGACATCGCTTTGGCTAATAAGGAAACTCTGGTAGCAGGCGGCAGCATCGTAATGGATGCGGCAGCACGCAAAGGCGTAAAGATGCTTCCTGTAGACAGTGAGCACAGCGCGATCTTCCAGTGCCTGGAAGGAAATCAGACCCGTAAATTAAAGAAGATTCTGCTGACTGCCAGCGGCGGTCCGTTCCGCGGCTGGACCAGAGAGCAGCTGGAAACCGTAACACTGGAACAGGCACTGAAGCATCCGAAGTGGACCATGGGCAGAAAGATTACCATCGACTCTGCAACCATGATGAACAAGGGTCTGGAAGTCATCGAAGCCAAGTGGCTCTTTAACGTGGACGTGGATGACATTCAGATTCTGGTGCATCCGCAGAGTATCGTACATTCCATGGTGGAATTTGAAGATACTTCCGTAATTGCTCAGCTGGGCACACCGGACATGCGTATTCCGATCAGCCTGGCACTGGGCTATCCTGACCGCATCGCAAGTGATGAACCGAGCCTGGACTTCTTCGGAGCAGGAGCAAACCTGACCTTCGAAAAGCCGGATCCGGAAGTGTTCGAGTGTACCGCCATGGCCTACGAATCTTCAAGAGCCGGCGGCAGCTATCCGGTGGTGCTCAATGGTGCCAACGAGGTGCTGGTAGACCTGTTCTTAAACGGCAAAATCCGCTTCATCGACATTCCGGATACTCTGGAACGTATTCTTGAAGCGCACAATCAGCAGTATCAGCTGACACTGGATGATATTCTGCAGATTGATAAAGATATCAGAAGGGTGACTCTGGAAATGGCACCCGTGAAATAGAAAGGGGCATTATGACAACTGCAATACTTGCAATTATACTGTTCTGCGTGATGATTTTTCCACATGAACTGGGACATTTCATCGCAGCCAGAGCAATGGGGATAAAAGTGAATGAATTTGCTTTCGGTATGGGTCCGGTGATCTGGAAGAAGCAGGGCGAAGAGACCCTCTATTCCATCCGGCTCTTTCCGATTGGTGGCTTCTGCGCCATGGAAGGGGAAGATGGTGCAGAAGAAGATGAAAGCGGTCAGCTGATTGAACCAGATGAGCGTTCCTTCAGTGCCAAGAAACCATGGCAGAAGATGATTGTACTGGCAGCGGGTTCCTTTATGAACGTGCTTTGCGCCGTGCTGATTATGACACTGGTGATTGGTATCAGCGGATTTACCACCAATATGATCGGAACAGTAACACCTGACGGACCGGCTGCAATGGCAGGCATGGTTCCGGGGGATGAAATCCTGGAGATTAACGGAAATACGGTGAAAACCTGGGATGATGTTATTGCATTCATGCCGAAGGATGATTCCACAGTAAGTGTAAAGGTGGATGGTAAAGACGGTATCCGTGACCTGGAGCTGACTCCGGTTCTGTCTGATGTTACTGACGAAAACGGCAAGGTGATAGAACAGCGTTATGTCATCGGCATCACCACCAAAGTCATTCATAATCCGCTGAAGGCACTGGCAGCCGGAGCTCAGTCCACCTGGAATATCGGAAAGATGATTTTCGAGTCTCTGGGCATGCTTCTGACCGGAGAAGCCGGAGCAGATGATCTGACCGGACCTGTAGGAATGGTACAGATGGTAAGCGAGTCTGTGGACTACGGTTTCTGGTACTATGGATTCCTGACAGCCATGATTTGCGTGAATCTGGCCATTATCAATATGCTGCCGCTTCCTGCACTGGACGGCGGACGTATCATATTCGTACTGATTACCATGATTACAGGTAAGAAAGTCAGTGAAAAAATCGAAGGCACTGTGCATCTGGCTGGTATGGTTCTCCTGTTCAGCCTGATGATTTACGTATGCTTCAACGACGTAATAAAAATTTTCTTCAGCGGACACTAATCCGCAGGGAAGGAGAGTAAAGATGAGTAAGAAAGTAATGTGCGGAGACGTTGCCATCGGCGGCGGCGCTCCCATTTCCATACAGTCCATGACCAACGTGGACTCCCGCGATGAAAAGGCTCTGGTAGAGCAGATTGCCCGTCTCGAAGATGCAGGCTGTCAGATTATCCGTATGGCCGTTCCTGACATGGAATCCGCAGAAGTCCTGGGCCGCGTAAAGCGCAAAATCCATATTCCGCTGGTTGCCGACATTCATTTTGATTATCGTCTGGCCATCGCTGCCATGGAACACGGTGCCGACAAAGTCCGCATCAATCCGGGCAACATCGGTTCCATTGACCGTGTCCGTGCCGTAGTGGAAGCAGCCCGTCAGCGCCAGATTCCAATCCGTGTAGGCGTTAACGGCGGCTCCCTGGAAAAGGACATCGTGGAAAAGAACGGCGGCGTAACTGCAGAAGGACTGGCAGAAAGCGCTCTGAGAAACCTGAAGCTGATTGAAGACATGGACTACGATAATCTGGTGATTTCCCTGAAATCCTCCGATGTACGTATGAACTATGAAGCACATAAAATTCTGGCAGCCGGTACCAACCATCCGATTCATATCGGTATTACCGAAGCCGGAACCCCGGGAAGAGGCAAGGTGAAGTCTGCGGTAGGCATCGGAAGCCTGCTGCTTGCCGGCATCGGTGGTACCATGAGAGTATCCCTGACTGCAGATCCCGTGGAAGAAATTTATTTTGCCAAGGAAATCCTGCGCAGCCTGGGACTGAGAAAGTCCGCCATCAACCTGGTATCCTGTCCGACCTGCGGCCGTACCAAGATCAACCTGGAAGGCCTGGCCAACGAAGTGGAACGCCATCTGGATGAGCTGGAAAGCACCTGGGGCGACCGTCCTGGCATCACCGTGGCAGTTATGGGCTGTGCGGTA
>JAFYKS010000086.1 GCA_017537495.1 Bacillota bacterium
ATCGATGGCCGGATTATGGTCACCGTTCCTGGCCAGAATCACCGGTTCATCGTACTTCTCCAGTTCCAGTACCAGATCCCTGATGAACAGGTCCATTTCATAAATCTGATTTACATAGTATTCCCACTTCCACTTCAGTTCCTCGGAAGGTGCTTTGGTAACACGGATGGAAGGGCTGGTCAGAACTTCCTCGTCCGGATACTGCCCATGACCCTGAACGGAAATGGTATAAATCATATCCCTGGTTTCCGTAGATTTCAGGGCCTCTGTAATATTCTCAATGAGCACCCGGTCTTTTGCCCAGTTTTTCGGTGTCTTCACCACGTCGCTCATATATTCGATGCTTGTAAAAGTATCGAAGCCGATATTTGCAAAAACTGTGTTCCGGTTGTAAAATACGCCCCGGTGATTGTGAATTGCGTGGGTGCTGTATCCCAGACTCTTCAGGTCAAAGGCCAGCGATTCCGCAGGCTTGTCCTTCAGAACGGCTTTGTACGGATATTCCCCGGGACCGAAGAACTTCACAGACAGACCGCTGAGCACTTCGAATTCCACATTGGCAGTCCCTGCCCCACAGGCCGGCACTGTCAGTTCCCCGCTGGAAAACTCTTCTGCCAGGGCCCGGAAGTTCGGCACCACGTCCTCTGATGTTTCAATATAGTTCACCGTAGCCGGGTCAATGAAGGATTCCAGCTGCAGGAAAAGGATATTCGGATAGTTTTCATCCTCATCTGCTTCTGTCAGAAGCAGGCGTCCGTCATCGTCCAGTTCATCTCTGTCAAAGACATCCTGAACCATCTGGCTGCTGTAGCCGGACGGCTTGCTGATTCCCGTATTCAGCCAGGTGTTGATAAAGCTGTATATTACGCCATTGTCACGGTATGCATAAGCCAGGTTCCCGAAGAAGGTATCCACCTGACCGATTTTCACCATGAAGGATGTGGCCCCGAAGGTCATGACGATAACCAGACATACTGCCACCAGGTTCCGTTTTCTCTTTATCTTCCCCTGCTTCCGCGGTCCCTTTACAAAGAGCAGAACCAGACCGCCAACTACCAGCAGAATCCCCACCGCAGCCAGCGCAATGGTCAGCGGCGTCATATAATTGCTGATGATGGAGAACCCGTCCTCCAGGTTGCTCAGGTCTTTCACTGTAAATGGCGTCATACGTTTCATCAGAATTACACCATTCACAATTCCGATAATCAGCCAGAACACACTCAGTATCAGGAACACGAAAGTTCTGCGCCGGAACACGGATGCAATCAGTATAGTTGCAAAAATAATCAAAGAGTTATAGCAGAATACAAGAGGCTCGTCCACCATAAACCGGAGACCGCCCCATATTCCCACTGTGCTGTACCGTCCCAGTGTTTCAATAATCAGGTTCAGGAAACATGCCCAAACAGCTGCGAACATGAAACTGTTGTGTATGAACTTCTCAAAGAAGTCATGCCGGTTCATGTTCTCCACTTCATGTATGGTCTGCTCAATCTGCCGGTCCAGCTTTTCAAATTTATCAAATTTTTCCACATTAAATCCCCCTTATCTCAAATCCACACACATTTCTGTTACTTCCCCTGCAGCTGTTCGTATACCTGGTTCGCCAGTGTTGCGAATTCTTCCAGATCCAGTGTTTCCGCACGTCTGGACGGATCAATTCCCGCACCTTCCAGTGCCGCTTTCACGCCGTCTTTTGTCATGCCGTCCACACCCATAAGAGAGTTCAGCAGAGTCTTTCTTCTCTGGCCGAAACCAGCCTTGATGCAGGACAGGAAAATATCACGGTCTTCTACCTCTACCGCTTTTTCCTTGCGTACAGTCAGCTTCAGTACGGCGGAGTCCACGTTTGGCTGCGGAATAAATACATCTCTCGGTACTTTGGACAGAATCTCTGCCTCGCAGTAGTACTGCACCGCTACGGAAACTGCCCCATAAGTCTTCTTGCCCGGTGCAGACTGAATACGGTCTGCCACTTCCTTCTGCATCATGAAGGTCAGGCTTTCCGCTTCCACACCGTCTTCCAGAATCTTCATAATAATTGGTGTAGTGATATAGTACGGCAGGTTGCCGATTACTTTTACGTTCTTATACTTTCCTGTGGCCAGCTCACGGTTGATAACTTCATTAATGTCAGTCTTCAAAATATCCTGATGAAGCACTTCCACGTTGTCACAGTCAGCCAGGGTTTCCTTCAGAATCGGAATCAGGTTCTTGTCGATTTCTACGGCGATAACCTTTCCTGCCTTCTGCGCAGCTTCCCAGGTAATAACACCCAGGCCCGGTCCGATTTCCAGCACCAGGTCGTCTTCACATACGCCTGCGCCGTCCACAATCTTATCGATGATGCCCTTGTCGGTCAGGAAGTTCTGTCCCAGGCTCTTTGTATTCTTGAAATCATGACGGTTTCTGATTTCATTTACCGTCGATGGTGCATACAGTTTTTTCATATGTATCCTCTCTTTACTGCGCCTCCTCCAGCGCTCTTACACTCTTCTCAAAATCTTCACGGCTCACACCGAAGCTGTTCAGCTTTTTCAGGAATCCTCTGGCGTTTCCGTAGCCGATTCCCAGTGCTGCTCCCACCAGCTGACGCCGCTGTGCAGAATCCTTCCTGCCTGTCAGCCCTGCTTCAAACAGGTCATCTTCCGTAAACTCCGCAGTTTCGGAAGCTGCGGTATAATGAGCCTTGCGGATGGCCGCTGCAATATCAGCAGGTTCTGCATTCTCGATGCCGATATCACCTTTCTTTTCCGCCTCACTGCGGGTAAGGAAGGCCTGACGGCTCTCCGGAAAACGTGCTGTCAGTTTTCTTCGTATTTCCTCTCCGGAATAGTCCGGATCGGTCAGGATAATCAGTCCTTTTTCTCTATATGCTTTTTCCAGCAGGTCCCAGGTTTCTTTTTTAATTCCGAAACCGTGGGTTTCAATGGTCAGTCCGTCTATCGCACGTAGAACCGCATTGGTATCATCACGTCCTTCTACTACGATAACTTCTCTGACCTTCAGTTTTTCAAAATTACTCATGTTTTTCCTCCCAGTCATCCGGGAAATAGAAAATCAGTTCGTTTCCCTTGGCCAGCTTCAGTTCTTTTCTTGCCTGTTCTTCGATAAACTCATCGGAGTTTACATTATCCAGTGTCATCAGCAGATCTTCCTTCAGATGGATCAGCTCACTGTTTCTCTCCTGCAGTGCAGCCTCTTCCTCTTTCAGGTCGAAAATATTTTTTACGGACAGAGAAACCATAACCGCAAACACAATAATTACCGCCACACCCACCAGTCTTACCCAGTTGATGTGCCGGCCTGCAGTGCTCTGGTCCGCCTGTGCATCTGCAGAAGCAATTTCTGCGGCTGTCTTCTCAGCCTTTTCTTTTTTCTTTTGTTTCCGGCTTTCCTGAGCCGAGCTGATTTCCAGAACTCTGTGTGTCTTCTCGAACTCCCGGAGACGGTTTCCTTTCTTCGCCATTTGCTTTCCTCCACAGCATTAGCCCTGCAAAAAAGCAGACTGCATCCTGCAGCCTGATATTGCCGCGGTCACTGTAATATAAAAATACACTTATTATATACGCCGCCAGAATCAGGGATGTCAGTTCCAGTATTCCGTCCAGCAGCCTGGACAGAAGAGATTTTGGGCGGCCTTCTTCGTTGAAATAAATCATCCGTACCTGATAAAAAACATGATACACCAGTGAAGCGGCAATTCCGCACATGACCATTACCGCCATGGACCGAAGCTGCTGGCTGATCAAATCCGTCATTTTCTGCCAAACCTTTGCAGAAACGGTCTGCTGCTTTTCATTTTCTTATCGGTATATTCCAGTGAATGAATCCTGCCGGTCACAACCAGAAGCCCTGCTTCCAGATCCAGCTTTTCCATGTTCAGCTTTTCCCCGGTAATTTCCAAACTTCCTTCTTTCAGATTGGCCCAAAGCACCGCCTCATCAAAGGCGTCCACATCGGCAACCTGCGTCACAGTGATTCTTTCCCTGTTGTCAATTGTAATATGATGATTATCCATACAGTCCAGGCCTCCTTTTCGTCCTCTCTGGATTATATGGAAATGCAGGTCAGTTCAGAACTGACCTGCAGATTTTGTAATATTCTTTATACGTATGCGGATGGATTTACGTTCACACCGTTATGCTTGATTTCGAAGTGACAGTGAGGTCCTGTGCTTCGGCCTGTATTGCCGACAGCCGCAATCCGCTGTCCCTTGAAGACTCTCGCTCCCACAGATACATTCAGGGAGTTGCAGTGTGCATACAGAGTTTCGAATCCGTTTTCATGGTTAATCTTGACACATAAACCATACGCACCATTCCAGCCTGCCATGGTTACTACGCCACCGTCCGCTGCATAAATCGGTGTACCGATGGAAGTTGACAGGTCAATACCATAATGCATACGGCCCCATCTCCAGCCATAACCGGAATATACACCAACATTAACCGGACGCATGAAGGAACCGGTACCTGCTGTCGGCGGTTTGATCTTGGTACCCTTGGCGATGATTTCGTTTACAGGTTCTGTGATGACCTTCTTGCTCAGAACATCACGTTCCACCACCTTACCATTATGCTTTGTCAGACGTGCAGTTACTCTTGCCTTACCATTCTTACCGGCACGGGTTACTACCTTGTCGCCTTCATAGTAAGCGTTGGATTCCACATATTCCGTTTCATATTTAATCTTCTGTGCATAAGTGGATACTTCCACAGTCTCTACAGTCAGCAGAGGAACTTCTTCTGTAACCACGAACTTGTCCCCGATATGCAGAGTGGTGTCCTCATCCAGTTCCGGATTCATGGACATGAGTTCCTTCATACTTACACCCAGCTTGGAACAGATTCCGGAAAGGGTGTCACCGGACACTACTTCATAAGTTACTTCCTGCTGTCCGCCGTTCTTGATCTTGTTATAGGCGGAATTCTTACTGGTTACGTTCGCCAGTGCGGTACTGTATGCTTTGATTTCAATATTTTCTGCAAAACCTACATACTCATATTCTACATCATCGTCGTCATCCAGATAGTAGTTCAGTACCTTATCCAGTACTTCTTCTGCCACCTTTTCACTTTCTACGATGGAAATCAGCTCGCCGTCCGCATAAATTGCATAAGCCTCTGCCTGAATATCCCCCATGTAGGTAAATCGGCGAAGTACAGTGTCCGCATCGTCAATTTCCTTTCCGTAGGAAATGACCGGTGTAAAGGTAATATCATTTTCCGGGTCGATAACGATATTGGAACCGTATTCCTGCGTCAGTTCTTCGCTGACCAGTTCCAGAATTTCCAGTACGTCCTGCTGGTCTCTTACGATACCCAGCTTACGGCCGTTATAGGAATATTCATAGTCGGATACCCAGGAGTAAAGTCCGATAATCAGTGTGGCACTGAGCAGGCCTATGAGCCCCAGCTGTGTCAGCTCGCGGCGGTTCTCCTGCAGCTTCATTCTGACATCATGAATCTGACGGAATACCAGAACGACTGTCTTCATGAGAATCCAGTCCACAATGTCCAGAATTTTGTCTGCTGCAATAACCAGATCTGCACAGACTTCAAAAATGAACCGGCTTCCGTCTTCGCCCATTTCGCCCATTTCATCCAGGATTTCATCTCCGCCGTCGATGACTGCAGCTGCTAAAAGGAAAATGTACTCCTGCGCACCTTTTTTATCCTTTGCCAACTGCTTCATCTGGCTGATGAGTCCGGGCTTTTTCTGTTCATCCGGCTTTCGGTCTTTCTTACGGAATAACTTTTCCCGGATTTTTTCTAAATTGAATTTTGCCATATTTCTGCCTCTTCTATTCTCTTCTTTGTGCATTCGCACCGTGTGCCTTCTTCGGTCACACCGGTGTCCCTGCAAAATTCGCAAGAATATTTCACATCAGTATAGTCAATCATGAAGTTGTTTTCTGTAAGCAGAACAGCTCTTTCGCCTTCCAGCTCGTCCATCTGGCGTCGGATGCGTTCCACACCGCTCCGGTCACCGGACAGGAGACTTCTGGACACACTGCTTCCCAGATCATTAAGCTTCTGGTCGATTTCCGCAATCTGCGGAATCATGGCGTAAATCTGTTCTTTTCTTTCTTGCGCTTCTTCTTCTGCCTTCCTTCTCAGGAATTCATAATATTTATTAAGAACAGTCTGTGTAACTGTTACTTTCTTATTTACGTCGCGGCCCTCACGGCCTGCTTCCTGCTGCCAGTTTTCCAGAACCTTGTTCACATAGCGCAGGTTCGGATTGGATATGGACACAGTTTTCGCACATGCCTCCAGAATCCGCTCCATATTGAAATGCATATCATCAATCCAGGTGTCAATCAGCTGTCTTTCTGCTTCTGTTGCCCCCCGGTTCATGCCCAGCGCCTGCAGCACACGCTTATGCTCTGCATAACGCTGATCCAGACCTTCCAGATGCTGTTTCACATCCTCTGTGGTCCGGTATCCCTTTTCGCTCCAGTCTGCTACAACCTTCGCGATATAATTTACATTGCTTTTACCTCGGCTGACACAATACTCAAAGGCATATGTAATAACCTCCGGCGCCGCACCGAAGTCCTGAATCCAGGAGTATACTTCCTGGGCCTCCTTGGCAGATAAGATTTTGCCGGACAGGCGCTCGATATCCCCCAGCATCATTTTCAGATCCTGGCTTGCGGTCATCTGCGGAACTTCCTGCAGTTCTTCTTCCGGCTCTTCAAAATCCATGCTGCGGCCGTACATCTGATCACGCAGGCTGAGGAATTCAATGTCGTAATTGAGAATCCCCGGATTTCCGTGGCTGTGTTTTTTCACCACGCCCATTTCTGCCCAGTATGTCCATGCCTTGTCCACATCTTCTGCGGACAGGCGAAGCTGGCGCGCCAGAGCCTGATGGGTCATTTCTTCAGACTGCTGCGCATACATCAGCCCAAAAAGATAAACCTTCACATAATCCCCCGGCGCAGCCGGCATGTATTCATTCAGAAAAATATTTTCAATTTCGCTTGTCAGAAGATAAAATTCCTTTATCTTTCCCTTGATATAGTTCATGTATTTTCGCCCTTCTCCGGTGCTTTTTCTATGCCTGTTTCAGATCTGCCAGCAGTTTTTCGATATCGATACCGTGTCCTTCCGCAGCCTGCTCCAGAGTTTCCATGGTAGCCCCCGGACAGCCGGCACAGGTCAGGAGATACTTTTCGAAAACTTTTCCGTACTGTTCTCCCATATTGAGTATATCTATTACGGCCATGTCTCTCGTAATCATGAGGACCTCCTTATAATGCCTTGTCGCTGAACTTGGTATAACGTTCAACCCAGGTCAGTTCCACCTTGTCGGTCGGACCGCTTCGGTGTTTTGCCAGGTTGACTTCGCAGATACCGTGCTTTTCCGTATTGTCCGGATTATAGTAATCGTCTCTGTACAGGAAGATTACGATGTCTGCGTCCTGTTCGATGGAACCGGATTCACGCAGGTCGGACAGAATCGGACGGTGGTCAGTACGCTGCTCTACTGCACGGGAAAGCTGGGACAGTACGATAACCGGACAGTCCATTTCTCTTGCCAGCAGCTTCAGGTTTCTGGAAATTGCAGAAATTTCCTGCTGTCTGTTGTCGGAGCGGCCGTCCCCCTGCATCAGCTGCAGGTAGTCGATGACAACCAGATCCAGACCGTGTTCAGCCTTCAGTCTTCTGCATTTATTACGCATTTCCATGATGGAAACGCCAGGTGTATCGTCGATAAAAATCTTGGAACTGTGAAGTTCGTCCAGAGCCATATTCAGACGGTCCCAGTCCTTTCGTTCCAGGCTGCCAGTCTTCAGCTTCTGCATTTCCACGCGGGCCTGAATGGCCAGCAGTCTCTGCCCCAGCTGTTCCTTGGACATTTCCAGGGAAAAGATCAGCACGCTTGCGCCCGCTTTGGTCGCAGTCTGCTGTGCAATATTCAGTGCAAAAGCAGTCTTACCCATGGCCGGTCTCGCAGCCAGAATAATCAGGTCAGAACGGTGCAGACCACTGGTAAGATTATCCAAATCTTTAAATCCGGTCGGAATTCCGACTGTTTTACCCTGATTTCTGGAATTTGCATCAATGATTTCCACATTTCTCAGGAGAA
>JAFYKS010000087.1 GCA_017537495.1 Bacillota bacterium
CTGGTGGAAAACAAGAACATCGCCCTGTCCAGAGACAAGCTGCTCTCCGACATCTGGGGCTACGATTTCTTTGGTGATGACCGAACCATTGATACCCACATCAAAAATCTCCGAAACAACCTGGGGCCTTACAGAGACTTCATCGTAACGTTAAGAGGGGTGGGCTACAAATTTGAGTACGAAGGTTAGATTTGACTTTAAAAGCATCCGGTTCCGTCTTTGGATGTACTTCCTGACCTTCGGAATCGGTGTAATTATATTAATCTGGTCGATGCAGCTTTATCTGCTGAATCACTCTTATGAAGACATGAAAACCAAGGAGGTCGCTCGTGTGGCCTCCCTTATTACTCGTGCCTATACACAGGGAAATGAGAATCTGACTTCCAGCATCCAGGAACTTTCCATCAACAACGACTTCTATGTCATGATGGAGTCCAACGCAGGCTATCTCTATTTCTCTCCGGAGGCAGAAACCCGTATGCCGGTCTACAGCTACATCGCCCACGCACCGCAGCTGAAGTCCATGCTGGATCAGAGCCAGCGGCTGCCGGTCTCCTTCAAAATCAGTGACGGCAGAGAAAAGTACAGCACCCTGGCCTATGGCTGCATTCTCGACAGTACCCCAGGCAATCATGTTTACCTGTATATCTTCTCGCCGCTGTATCCGGTGTCTTCGACCATAAACATCCTGAAGGACCAGCTTCTGACCGTAACCTTTATCACCCTGATTATCGCGTTCCTGCTGTCGCTGTATTTTGCGGCGCGTATTTCCCGCCCTCTGCAAAGCATGACTGCCACGGCGCGTCAGATGGGGAAAGGCAATTACAACGTCAAATTCGAAGGCAATTCCTATTCGGAAATCAACCGTCTGGCAGGTACTTTGAATACAGCAGCCTATGAACTTGGAATGGCAGACAACCGTCAGAAAGACTTGATTGCCAACGTTTCTCATGACCTGAAAACACCGCTGACCATGATCCGCTCCTATGCAGAGATGATCCGCGATCTTTCCGGAGACAAGCCGGAAAAACGCAACGCACACCTGAAAGTCATCATTGATGAAACGGACCGTCTGGCTCAGCTGGTAAGCGATATGTCCGCCATTACTGCCATGCAGCAGCATAAAGTCAAACTGGACAAAACCGTATTCGACCTGACAGAAATGGCTGCAGCCCATCTGGCATCCTACGAAATTCTCACAGAACAGGAGGGTTACACCTTCCAGTTCTCTGCACAGAAGGACTGCCTGGTCTATGGTGATGAGGCCAGAATCAGACAGGTTATTGCCAATCTGACCGGAAACGCAGTAAAATACTGCGGAGAGGACAAAATCATCATTGTCAATGTCCGCCGAGTGGGCAAACGGTGCCGATTCGAAGTTACGGACCATGGTCCCGGAATCAAGGCCGATGAACTTCCTCATGTATGGGACCGTTATTACAAGACCAGTTCCCACTTTGCCCGTCAGACAGAAGGCACCGGCCTCGGTCTGTCCATCGTAAAGGAAATCCTTACTCTGCACCATGCCAACTATGGTGTGGAAAG
>JAFYKS010000088.1 GCA_017537495.1 Bacillota bacterium
GGTGTATTCGGTTCTCAGCTGATTCCATGGCACGTATACCTGGGCTTCTATGTAGGTATTGCTTCTGGTGTATATCCACTGGTAGAAATCACCAACATGGACTTCCTGAAGTTCAACTTCATGGCATATATTGCTGTAGGTTCTCTGTTAATTCTGACCTTCACTGGTCTGGATAGATTCGTTCCTCTGTTCGCTCTGCCACAGGAACCAGAAGTAAGATTAAAGAAAGCAGCATAGTTTTTCTGGGAAATAAACTCTGCCAGACGGTAAGTTCTGGCAGAGTTTTTATTTTTTTGTGCGAATAAACATATAAAATGATGTGTTAATGTTATGTTAAATAAATGCGGAAAAACGTTAAGAAAATATAAAGAAAAATGTGTTTTTTTGTTGATTTTTTGACGAAGATATGATAGATTAGACGATGTACGTAATAACCACATTATATATTTATGGTGTTTAGAAAAGGAGAAAACAAAATGTCTGCATTACTGAAATTCGTTCCAGTATTTGTACTTGCTGGTCTGATGATTAGTGGTCAGGACGCATTAATCGCTGCTTTCTTAGCTTGCGTATGTGCGTTCATTATCGCAGGAGTTGTAGCTAAGGTTAAATTCCAGGACGCTTTAGACTCCGCTATGAAGAGCGTTAGCCATATTCTGGTAGCTCTGTTTATTCTGATGTTTGCTTATGCAATGGCAGAAGCATTCATGTCCTACGGTGTAGGCGCTGCAATCATTAACATTGCACTCTCCCTGGGTATCACTGCAAAGTCTGTAGCATGCGTTGGCTTTATCTGCTGCTGTCTGCTGTCTGTTGCAACCGGTACTTCCTGGGGTACTTTCGCAGCTTGCGCACCAATCTTCATGTGGCTGTCCCACATCGTAGATGGTAACCCAATTCTGACTGTCTGCGCTATCGCAGGTGGTGCTTGCTTCGGTGACAACATCGGTCTGATTTCCGATACAACTATCGTATCTTCCGGTATTCAGGGCGTAGAAGTTATCCACAGAATCAGACACCAGGGCGTATGGTCTGTAGGCTGTCTGGTACTGTCAGCAATCTGCTTCTTCGCAGCAGGTATCGTAATGGGTCTGCCTGGTGAAACTGTAGAAGCTGCTGGCGTAATGGCAGAAATTCCTGCTGACGTATTCGCTTTCCTGGAAGTTGAAAGACCTGCAGCATTAACTCTGCTGGAACAGGTATCCTCTGGTGTTCCTGTATACATGGTAGTTCCTCTGCTGATCGTAATCGCTCTGGCAGTTATGGGCTTCAACACCTTCATCTGTATTGGTTCCGGTCTGGTATCTTCTTATGTACTGGGTCTGGTAGCTGGTACTGCTGGTTCCGTTCAGTCCCTGCTGGATGACATCATCTACGTTGGTTTCGAAGGCGCTGGTGCTTGGGTAATCATCATGATGATGTGGGTTGCAGCATTCGGTGGTGTAATGCAGAAGATGGATGCATTCGCTCCTCTGGCAGCTCTGGTTGTAAAGATGTCCAAGAAGGTAAGACACCTGATGGGTTGGAACGCAGTTCTGTCCCTGTTAGGTAACGCTGCTCTGTCCGACGAAATGGCTCAGATCGTAACAATCGGTCCTGTTATCGGCCAGATCGTTGACGAAAACGTTGAAGGTTCCGAAGAAGATATGTACACTCTGCACTTAAGAAATGCTACATTCTCCGATGCTCTGGGTGTATTCGGTTCTCAGCTGATTCCATGGCACGTATACCTGGGCTTCTATGTAGGTATCGCTGCTGGTGTATATCCACTGGTAGAAATCACTAACATGGACTTCCTGAAGTACAACTTCATGGCTTACATTGCTGTAGGTTCCATCATTATCCTGACCTTCACTGGTCTGGACAGATTCGTTCCACTGTTCAAGCTGCCTGCAGAACCAGCTGTACAGTTAAAGAAGAAAGCTTAATCAGCTTCACCTTTAAACGGAACATATACGGTAAACGTATGTAACTGCGGAATAGAAATATTCCGCAGTTTTTTTATATGCGATGATTCAAAAATGATTCAAAGCGATTGACAGAGGCAGCCTGTTCAAAGTATAGTAATAAAAAAGGAGGAGACCGCATGATTGTGAAACGTTTTGGTGTGAGCCGTGTACTGGAACCGAAGGGAACCATACCTGCGGCAGCATGGAAAATAGATAACAGCCGGAACCTGGGAAAAGGTGAAATACGCATCCGGCTGGAAATGCTGCACATTGAGTGGGATAACTTCTGCCAGATCTGCAGCCATTGCGGATATGATGAGACCGGGATTAAGGCCAGAATCATGCAGATTACCCAGCAGAGAGGAAAAATGCATAACCCGTATACAGGCAGCGGCGGACTATTCATGGGCGTGATTGACGAAATCGGACCGGAGACTGATGCTGGTGATTTCAAACCAGGTGACAGGGTGTTCAGCCTGTCCTCTCTGACAGGGGTAGCAATGCATCTGGACCGGATTGATGGCATTGACTTTAACTACGGGCAGGTGACTTGCCAGGGGTATGTAATCTGCTTCGAGGCCACCAGTATGGTTAAATATGACGGAAAAGCATCGCCGAAATATCTTCTGTCTGCAATTGACGAAGAGGGAAACTTTCTGGGGGTTCGCCAGGCAATACAGGACCAGCGTGCTGAACGGGTATCCATTATAGGCGGAAACCCTGTAACCACGCTGCTCTATGCGCAGATGCTTACCGACTGTTACGGCAAGGGTACTCATGTGACTGCTATTATGGACAGGAACTCATTGGGTATGCTGACCGAAAGGGAAATAACTGCAGCATTCCTGCCGATCATTAAACGTACCTGCTTTGTGGATTTGAGCCGTCCTATTGAGGCTTATGAGTCTGTAGTAGAGCAGCTTTATGATCCCCGTCCCATGGATGCGGTAATCAACCTGGAAGATATATCCGGATCTGAAATTGTAGCGACGCTGCTGGTAAAAGAGCGGGGGACCGTATTCTATACAAGCTTGAAGAATAACTACGGTGCAGGTCTGCTTGCTGCAGACTCCATGGGAAAAGAAGTCACATCTTATGCATTGGACGGATATGTGAGAGAGGCCCACGAGTTCGCTGCAGAACTGATTGAAAAAGTAAGTTCCAACCTGGAATTTCTGGATGCAATCTACGGCGTGAAAAAGAAACAGAACTATGACGTTCGGATTTTGAACCGTGAAAGAAAGTCAGAACTGGCAACCGAACGGATTGATGACTTTGTATACCGCAGTCCGGTAACGGCTGCGATGATTGATGAAGCACTCAATGTGGCTCAGTATGACTGCAGTGTAATTATCCAGGGAGAAACCGGTGTAGGGAAAGAAAAAATATTTAATATCATTCATCAGAACAGTCCGCGGCAGGGCAAACCGTGCGTAAAGATAAATTGTGCTACCATTCAGGAAAACCTGGCAGAATCGGAGTTTTTCGGCTATGAGAAGGGCGCGTTTACGGGGGCACACACATCCGGCAAAGCAGGATATTTTGAGGTGGCCAATAACGGAACGCTGTTTCTGGACGAAATAGGTACGCTGTCGCTGAATATGCAGTCCAAACTTCTTCGGGTCCTTCAGGAAAATACATATTACCGGGTAGGGGGAACAGAGCAGAAACATACCAATGTCCGTGTGGTCTGCGCCAATAACGTGCCTTTACGAAAGCTTGTACAGGAGGGTAAATTCCGTGAGGACCTGTATTACCGCCTGAATATCTGTTCTATTGACGTTCCTCCGCTGCGGGAACGAAAAGAAGATATTGGATGCCTGGCGGACGCTTTTCTCAAAAGCTACAGCCAAAAATATGGTATGGAAAAAGAATTTGCTCCGGAAACACTGGTAAAGCTGGAAGCCTATCACTGGCCGGGAAATGTGCGGGAACTGGAAAATGCGGTCCACCGTTTATACATTGGGGAACGTGAACGTGTAATCGGAGAAGATGCAGCAGACCGTCTTCTGAACGGATCTGTTTATGAGAACATGATTATCAATCTGAAGCAGGAGTTCAGCCGCAATGAAGGTGTGGATTTCAATCAGATTATGGAAGAGCAGGAAAAGAGGCTGATAGCCTATGCTCTGAAAAAAGAGGGAACAACCAGAAAAGCTGCAGAATATCTGAATCTGCCGCAGGCAACTCTGGCAAGAAAAAAAGTCCGCTACGGTCTGTAGCGGACTTTTTTATGTGATTACGTTCGATTAGCGCATCATCTTGGTCTGCAGCAGGAAGTCTGCTCTTGCATTTTCCATTTCTTTCAGACATTCAGCGATTACTGTATCGATCAGTTCGTCGGACGCGTCGATGTAGTCTCTCTGGCAGATTGCCTTCATAGCAGTCTTCAGTACAGCTACCTTCATATCGCCGTTTAAGTAAGCAGCGTTTGCGTTCCAAGCTTCATTGAATGCATCTTTTAAATTGATTCTGATGGACATGATAATTACCTCCGGAGTTTTAAATTTTACATAAACAATAAACTTCAAACTGTTTCCTGCTAATGCAGTAGTGCACTTGTTATAATCATGTTACAATGGAAACTGTTTTCTGTCAATTGTTAAAATTGATACAAAATAAAATCAATTATGTATATAGCATATTCCGTGCCAACTTTGCTGAGTATTTAGAGAAAAAAAGAAATGGCTGAATTCAGCCATTTCTTGATTGCAGGTTAATTTCATATGTGTATATTCTGCTTAAGATTGATTCAAAAATGAATTGGGATGAATCGTAAATGAGTCAATGCTGTAAATGTCACTATTCATCCGGTCCCAGAAGGAGAACACCCTTACAGGAATCACTTTCCAGATGCACCTCGACAAATTCGGATTTGGAGGTAGGTACGTTTTTTCCTACATAGTCAGCTCTAATGGGAAGTTCCCGGTGGCCACGGTCAATCAGCACCGCAAGCTGAATGGAGGAGGCACGTCCATAGGTGGAGACTGCATCCAGCGCAGCGCGGACAGTACGGCCTGTAGAAAGTACATCATCTACAAGAATTACGTGGCGCCCGTTGATATCGAATGGAATACAGCTGGTGACTGACGGATTTTCTTTTCTGCGGTCATCGCGGTAGCCGGTAATATCAAGTTCGCCAACAGGGACAGCAACTCCTTCGATGGCCATAATATTAGCGGAAAGAATTTCTGCCAGCGGAAGTCCGCCTCGCTTGATACCCAGAAGTACAATCTGTTCAGCACCCTGGTTCCGCTCCAGAATCTGATGGCTGATTCGTTTCAGTGCACGGTTTATTTCGTCCGAATTCATCAGATTTGCTCGTAATTTCATCAGTTCAACCTCCATAAAAACGTCGGGTCAGTATGGATAAAGAATATAATGTGTGTGGACTTTTGTCAAGAAAATCTGTATAATAAGTTTCAACGAGGCAGGTGAGTCTGTCGAAAAATAAGAGAGGGAAAAACTGAAAATGGGTGATTTGATTTTATATCTGGGCGTGACATTTGCCGGGTTTGTAATCGGCAGCAAAGTCCGCAGCCATAAGGAAAAATTCAGCTGGACGGCCCGCGTTCAGATGGTGGCTTTGATTGCTCTGGTTCTGACCATGGGGATGCGTATGGGCTCCAATGAGGAGGTAATTGCCAATCTGAGTACCATTGGCATTTCTGCACTTCTGATGACAGTGGTGATTATGGCCTGTTCCATTCTGGCTATCTGGCTTGCCCGTCAGGCTATGGGCATCGACAGATACGGCAGAATGAAGAATGCAGGAGCGGGTGTTTTGCCAAGTGAGGGCGGTGCAGAAACGGCAGCAGCGGAAGAGGAAGCGGCTGGCGGCAATTCCACTACAGTGGCGATTATTGCATCCGTAGCTGCGGGAATGGCCTTTGGCTATCTGGTGATTCGCCGCGTGTTTGAGGGAAATATGGATCAGTTTGATTCTCTGGCCGGACTTACCATCAAAATCGGTCTTTGCCTGCTTCTGGTCTTCATCGGACTGGATCTGGGACTGGACGGAACGGTTGTGGATAATTTTAAAAAGGTTGGCCTGCGTATTCTGGTATTCCCCGCTGTCGGGGTTGTGGGGACTCTGGCAGGTGCTGCTGCATGTTCCATCTTTATGGACTTTTCACTGAAAGAGTGTCTGGCTATCGGTGCCGGCTTTGGCTGGTATACTCTGGCACCCGGTATCATCATGGAAAACGGTTATGTAACAGCCAGTGCAGTTGCATTTCTGCATAACGTAATGCGCGAGCTGTTTTCTATCATCTTTATCCCGCTGATTGCGAAAAAAATCGGCTATATCGAAACTACCGGCATGCCCGGTGCGGCTGCCATGGACGTATGCCTGCCAATCGTGGAAAAATCCACACGCAGCGATATCGCCGTATATTCTTTCGTTTCCGGTGTGATTCTCAGCACCGCTGTACCGATTATGGTTCCGCTGATTATCGGATAGGAGTGTTTTTATGGATACGCTGAAACTTCTCGCCATGTACTGGAGCATTATGCTGGCATGTTATTTTATCGCCAGCCGTCTGCGTCACAGGGCAGAATCCTTTGGATTTCTGAACAGAATACTGACCTTCTTCATCATCCTGCTGGTATTTATCATGGGTCTGCAGATGGGGGCGGACGAAGAAGTGACCTCCAGCCTGGGGACAATCGGACTGCAGGCGGTAATCATGACGGCTCTGGCCGTGGGCGGAAGTATGTTCTTTGTATTCCTTGGCCGCAAAATCTTCGGTCTGAACCGGCAGGGGGTATCCGCATCGGCTCCTGATGAAGCTGTTTCCGTGGAACCGGATGCTGCAGCAGCGCAGCAGAACAGCAACAGTGATCTGATTATGACGCTGCTGATTCTGGCATTTGTGGCAATCGGCATGGGATGCGGATATTTTGCAGTACCGAAACTGTTTGCCGGAAACATGGATCTTTTCGAAACCCTCTGCAGCAAATCGCTGGTGATTGGGCTGAGTACTCTGCTGGGGATTATCGGCTTCAATATGGGCCTTTCCGGAGATATGGCAAAACATCTGCGGGGCGTGGGTCTCAGTGTGATCGTGATTCCTGTGCTGGCTGTGGCCGGTTCTCTGGTGGGAGGCGCGGTTTATGGACTGCTTTCTGATCTGTCTGTGGGTGAAGGAATTGCTATCAGTGCCGGCTTTGGCTGGTACACTCTGGCACCCGGCCTGATTACGGAAGCCGGATACAATGTGGCAGGGGCAATTGCCTTCCTGCATAATGTAATGCGTGAGACTCTGGGCATCATCGGAATTCCGTTGTTCGCCAGATATATTGGATATCTGGAGGCAACGGCTGTACCGGGGGTTGCTGCCATGGACGTATGCCTGCCGATTGTAGAACGTTCTACACGGCCTGAAGTAGTTGTGTACTCCTTTGTAACAGGACTTCTTATGTGCATCAGCGTACCTCTGATTGTACCGCTGATGGTTGGGATGTAAAGAATTATAGTTTTGGGGAGGAAATGTATGAGTGACTTATATGGAAAAATGATGGATGACACGTTTGGACCTTATTATGAACGGTTCCGCCAGCTGAATGCACTGTCGAAAGAAAATGCAGTAACGAAAGCGCAATTGTTTCCGGAAGGACAGTCATTGCTGGACCCTGACAGAATGCATAAAATGCTCAGTGCAGGAATTGTAAAGAGGGCGGGGCTGAACCGATACTGGCTGGATGAATCGCGGGCAGCTGATTCGAAAGGTGTACTGAAGCAGCGTATTCTTATTATTATAGCTGCCTTTGGTGTGGCAGGCTTGCTGTGGCTTCTGGAGGAGCTTGGAATCGTAATATTGTAAATGAAAAGACGGACTGCTTTTTTTCAGCCCGTCTTTTGTGTTTATTCAATAGATTTCAGCGACTCCGTCATACTGATCTTTGCAAGTTTGCGCTGCATTACCAGATTCACCAGGAAGGCAAATGCGAAGGTGATGACAATTCCCAGAGCGTAGCTCAGTGGGCTGATATACATGTGGAAACTGAGAGCATCCACGGTTACCTGAGAGAGAACGAAGGTGTGAAGTGCTTTGCCAAGCGGCAGACCCACAACGGCAGCGATGGCAGTCAGCAGGATATTTTCACGGAATACATACTGTGCCGTTTCACCGGCGTAGAAGCCCAGAACCTTGATGGTGGCGATTTCACGGATTCGTTCGGTAATATTAATGTTGGTCAGGTTGTACAGCACGATGAAGGCCAGGACACCGGCACAGGCGATAACCAGAAGTACAATGTAGCTAAGGGTGCCGATCATACCTTCGATACGTCCGCGCATATCTTCTGTCAGGCTGACTGCGGAAACGTTTCTTGCATCCAGCATGATAGTGCTGTCTCCGTAAGGATCTTCGATTTCTCCGTCTTCACCTGTCACACCCAGTACCAGGGCAGCGTTGGTTTCCATTGGTCCCCATCTGTTTTCGTAAGTTTCCTGACTGAGATACAGGTAGCTGTTAACGTAGTTGTCGCAAAGCCCGGAGAGCTCCAGCTCCATTTCCCGCATATCGCTGTCGTAAATAGTGAGCGTATCTCCAACGCAAAGTCCCATATTGTCGGCCAGGTTGCTGTTCAGAACTGCTTTGCCCTCGGATGGCCAGTCAATCGGACCGTCATCGTTAAACAGTTCGATATATGCCGGCATGGACTCTGCGTCATCACTGACAATCATGGTGACGGCTTTGGTGAAGCCGTTGGCCTTGGCATCCACAGAACTGGAGTGAACGAAGAGACAGTCGTCGATAACGGAGCCTGCTTCTTCCAGGAACCGCTGCTGGTTCTTTTCGTTCATATCCTTCTTAAAGGATACGGTGTAGTCTACATGATAGATGGTATCGTACTGAAGGGCTGCCAGGTTGCTGACGGAATCGTTGATTCCCAGTCCGGTTACCAGCAGAGCGGTACAGCCGCTGATGCCGATTACCATCATGATGAAACGTTTGCGGTAACGGAAGGTGTTTCGGATGGAAACCTTCACCAGGAAGCTGAGTCTGTTCCAGATAAACGGCAGGTATTCCATCCAGATTCGTTTGCCGGCCTGCGGTGCTTTCGGACGAATCAGCTGTGCCGGAACTTCACGAAGCTCTGCGCTGCAGCACCATACGGTAGTACCTACGCAGCAGGCAAGGGCCACACCCAGGCAGATCAGCCCAAGGCCCCAGTTATAAATAAAGATAATATTGGCAAAGCCGTACATGAGACCGTATACGGTCCAGATAACCCATGGGAACAGGTGAATTCCGATAAAGAATCCAATCACAGAACCCAGGACAGCGGCACTGCCGGAATAAATTACGTACTTGCTCATAATCTGACGGCGGCTGTATCCCAGGGCTTTCAGAACGCCGATCTGGGTTCGCTGCTCGTCAATCATTCGTGTCATGGTAGTCATGCAGACCAGTGCTGCGATGAGGAAGAAGAATACAGGGAAGACCCGTGAGATGCCGTCCACGATGGAAGAGTCACTCTCAAAACATGCATATCCCACATTCGCGTCTCTTCCCAGCACATAGGTGGTCGGATATTCAATATCATCGATTTCTTTTTCCGCATCTTTCAGTTCTTTGCGGGCATCTGCGATTTTCACTTCGCCGTCCGCAATTTCTTTTTCTGCGTCCGCAATTTCTTTCTCTGCATCGGCTATTTTCCGGCGGGCATCGGCCAGTTCTTTTTCGCCATCCGCCAGCTGCTTTTCGCCGTCCGCAATTTCTTTTTCTGCGTCCGCAATTTCTTTTTCACCGTCGGCCAGCTGCTTTTCACCATCAGTGATTTCAGCCTCGCCGGCTTCGATTTCTGCAAGCGCCGCATCAAGCTCTGCTTTGGCTGGAGCCAGCTGCTGATCAATCTGTGCCTTCTGTGCATCATACATATACTGAGGCATCATACCGGAAGCCAGAGCCTGATTAATCTGGGCATAGGCGGCATCACGCTGTGCTTCGAACTCTGCCAGACCATCCTCGTAGGATGCACGTCCGTCAGCCAGTTCGGCTTTGGCGTCATCCAGCTTTCTGCGGTTTTCTTCCAGTTCTTTTCTGCCGTCAGCCAGTTTGACTTTTGCATCTTCGATTTTCCGTCTGTTTTCATTAATCTCTTTCTGTCCGTCAGTCAGTTCTTTTTTACCGTCGGCCAGCTCGTTTTTGCCTTTGACCAGTTCGCGCTTACCGTCTTCGAGCTCAGCGGCGGCTTCATCCAC
>JAFYKS010000012.1 GCA_017537495.1 Bacillota bacterium
ACTATGAAGTTTTCAAAGTTCACGCTGCGCTCATCGGCGACAGCTTATTCATATTACCACAACCGGGTAATATTGTCAAGCACTTTTTTCAACTTTTTTAAAAGATGTTTTTCAGTGCTCATCACCGCCGCATCAGCGACAGCTTGATTATATTACCACACCTGCAACCCAAAGTCAATAACTTTTTTTCTACTTTTTGTGATATTTTTTATCTTTGTGCAGACCGAATGCGATATACAGGATTACAGCTGCTACATTATATAAGGAATAGAATGCGTAAACCATTCTGGCACCGGCTGCATCCAATATAAGTCCACCTATGAAATTGCAGATAAAGACGCTGAGATTGCTTGCCACCGCATAGAATACAGAAATAGCTGCACTGCTGTATTTTGGTTCAACCAGGAAGTTTACATATTTAATCAGTTCCACCAGCAGAATACCATTCGCAATCCCTTGCAGGAAGAATGTAGCCAGCAGCATTCCTGATGTCGGTCCGGATGCATAGAAACCAAATCGGCAGGCAGACAGAATCATGGCGAACAGAATGAGTTTTTCTGCCGGGAACTTTTTCGTCATACCCGGAATCAGAATCATGAATACAGCTTCACTGCCGCACATGAGCATAAACGCAAGTCCAATCCCGCTTACATCACCTCCGCCGTCGCGGAACAGGAAACCGAAATAAGTGTTATGAGCAAGACTTGTCCCCATTACGAAAAAGGCTGATATGGTCAGTCTTATGAATTCTTTCTGTTTAAGCAGTGCTGATATTCGGATTTTTTCTTCCCTTTTTATGGTAGTTTCCGGCTCCTCCTCACGGAAAAGCAGTACCATCGATACTGCAAAGGCCGCTGCATAGACATAAAAAAGCGTGTGCAGTCCGTTGGCATCGCACAGCCTGCCTGTAATGAAAACGCATACAGCATAACCCACTGCTCCGGAAGCACGGATAACAGGGAAGCTTCCCGCCTTGCCCAGCACCAGAGAGTCACACAGCCCATGAAGCGGTGACTGGAAGAAATACATGAAGCAGTACACGAATGTATAAAGCAGGAACCCCGTTATTCCGGAACCTGCCAGCGCCAGAATTGCCGCAGCCAGACACATGCCAGCCAAAATCATTCGTTTATGTTTTGAATTGGAATATACATCCCCCCAGAAAATTCCGGCAAAAAATGCCGTCGCAGTTCCCAGTGAAGTGATAATGCCCACCTGTGTTCCACTGAATCCAATAGAACTGAGGTACTGACTGATCAGCGGGCAAAGTGCACCCAGCGGACAGTATATGAAAAAATAAAGCAGAGAAAGTCTTGCCGTTGTACGTATTGAAGCAGCTTTCATATTTGCTCCTTTCTGCGAAGAATAAAAAAAGTATAGCAAACCTTTTTCCTGTTAACAATAGTTTTATCCTATAAAATATCGGAGGTGTCTGCTGTGCTGATTGTTGCGGTCCGAACGCTGATTCTTTATGCCCTGGTTCTTTTCGCCATACGGCTTATGGGCAAGTCAGAACTTTCCAAAATGTCCCCTTTTCAGCTGGTTATTGTATTCATGATTGCAGAACTTGCCGCCATACCTATCGATGATCCGGATGTCTCACTGATCAATGGAATCGTTGCCATTTTCACCCTTATGTTCCTGCAGATAGTCTGTTCTTTTCTTTCCGTCAGAAGTGAGGGATTCAAGAACTTCATCTCCGGCAAACCTGCCATTCTTATTGAAAAAGGAAAACTGAATATTAAGGAGCTGAAGCGTCTGCGGATTACCACCACAGACCTTATGGAACAGCTTCGACTGGAAAACTGTCCTTCTATCTGCAATGTACAGTATGCCATCATGGAATCAAACGGTCAGTTATCCGTTATTCAAAAGGCTGATGTACGTCCTGTAACTCCACAGGATCTTCATCTTTCTTCTGTTGACGGAATGATTCCTCTTATTTTGATTGCAGACGGCATTGTATACCATAGAAATTTAATCATGCTGAATCTGAAAGAAACGGATTTTCAGCACCGGCTTGCCGAAAAAGGGATCACCTCTTATAAATCCGTTTTTCTGGCAGTTTCCGATGAAAAGAAACAGATTCATGTATATATGAAAGATAACCGCGGACAATGCTTTACACAGGAGGTGAGACTGTGAAAGATTTAATCGCAGTATCTCTGATTATGATTTTGACTCTGGGAGGATGCATTATCTTTCTTCATTACGCTGACAACCAAAGCCAAGACCTCATCAAAGATATCCGTGAGGAGATTTTTCCGGATATCAATCAGGGAAACTGGGACTCCGTTCAGAAAAAAATGAT
>JAFYKS010000089.1 GCA_017537495.1 Bacillota bacterium
GCCTTATTATCGCAATGTATTCCTATGCAATGCCATGGTTAACCTTTACATGATTGACACCAACTCAATGGGAATTCCAATGATGTATCAGATTCAAAGGGATAAATGTTTTCCTCTGCCAACGTATGATCTGAATATAGCTAATAGAGTAAAAGTTACGGTATACGGAAGAATACTGGACAAAAACTATACGCAGCTTTTATATTCGGATGCAAAGTTAAATATGAGAACTGTATTTTTATTGGACCAGATTCAGAAGCAGGAAGTAATTTCTAAAGAAAACTTTAAAACTTTGAAGCGTCAAGGTTTGGCAGAAGGACGTTATCCAAATATCTTTGTGTCATTTAAAGTTGCGGATATTGTTGGTCAGAAAGCAGTATATGTACGAAACAAAGGTTTGGATGATGATATCTGTAAACAGCTGATTATTAAAGCTCTGGGCTCAATGGGGACTGCCAGCAAGCAGGATTTAATGGAGGTTCTGGAAAAGGCTTTACCGGAGGTATTAAACGAGGAGCAGAAATCCAAGAAGGTATCGAATTTGCTGCAGGCAATGAAAAAGGAAAACATTGTAGATGTCCAGGGAAAGAATAAGTACGCTAAATGGATCTTGAAAAAGTGATTATGTGCATTTAAGAACAGGAGAAAATAAGTAATTATGATTATCAGACATTCTGAGGAAAGAGATTTTGAGAGAATGCTGGAGATTTACGCCTACGCCCGCCAGTTCATGGCTGACCACGGCAATCCGCTCCAGTGGGGGCCGACCAACTGGCCGCCAGCTGACCTGCTGAAGCAGGACATTGCATCCGGCAAAAGCTACGTCTGCGAGCACGAAGGCCGCGTCATCGCAACCTTCTATTTCGAGCAGGGAAAGGACATCGATCCGACCTATCTGAAAATTGAAGAGGGAAGCTGGGCAGATGAAAGCTCTTATGGTGTAGTGCACCGCCTTGCTTCCGATGGCAGCGTGAAGGGTACAGGGGCGTTTTGTCTGGACTGGGCATTCAGCCAGTGCGGTCATATGCGTGTGGACACCCACGGCGACAATACCGTGATGCAGAACCTGCTCACCAAGCTGGGATTCGAACGCCGCGGAACCATCTACGTGGTGGAAGACCCGTATCCAAGATTCGCGTATGAGAAGTAAATAAACGTTTTAGATGAGAATAACCGGCTGTGATAAGCCGGTTATTTTGTGCACCCAGGAGAGAACTGGCGTTCTTTTTTGCTTTTATTTAAGCGTGAAATGTGTTATAGTGTAAGTGTGACTAAAAGTGGATAGTATGTGCCGGGAAAGGAACAATACTATGTTAACCAACGAACCAAAAAACAAAAAGCCAGATGATACGTCTATGGGATACCCAAGGGTGGAGATTCAGCCAGATGGATTTGAATTTTTCAATGAGCGAATTCGTTATGTGTGGGATAAGGAGAAAGAAGAATTCTATTTCTCTGTGGTGGATGTAATTCAAGTGCTGACAGACAGCGTGGATGCTACTGCATACTGGCGAAAACTGAAGCAACGCCTGAAGGCAGAGGGAAATGAAACCGTGACACTTTGTCACGGTTTGAAATTGAAAGCACGTGATGGAAAAAAGCGTTTTACAGATGTGGCTACTATGGAACGAATGGTGCGCATCATCCAATCCGTCCCATCGCCGAAGGCAGAACCGATTAAGCTTTGGCTGGCACAGGTCGGAAGTGAACGGATTGATGAAATGATTGATCCGGAAATCGCAATCGACCGTGCAGTGGAGTATTACCGTCAGAAAGGTTATCCGGACAAGTGGATTACCCAAAGGGTAAGAAGTATTGAAGCCAGAAGGGATCTCACAGATGAATGGCAGCGGGCAGGCGTGAAAAGTGGAAGTGAATTTGCAGTTCTGACAAATGTTCTTACCAGAGCCTGGTCAGGAATGAATACTGGACAGTATAAGGAACTGAAAGGACTGCATAAAGAAAATCTGCGTGATAATATGACCAATACAGAACTTGCTCTGAATATGCTTGCGAAAGTCTCTGCTGCTGAACTTTCAAAAGTCAAAAATCCGGAGGGGTTCGAGGAAAGCCAGGATGTAACGGTTCAGGGGGGAACAATTGCGGGGAATGCACGCCGTGAACTGGAAAAAGCTTTGGGAAAAAGTGTCATTTCAAGCAGCAATGCCAATGATATGAAGCTGCTTGACACAGAATAGTTTTAAAGAAAGGAGGCACGCCATGGAGCGGACTTATATCGCCATCGACCTGAAGTCGTTTTACGCGTCGGTGGAATGTTTTGAGCGGGGACTGGACCCGTTGACAACCAATCTGGTGGTGGCTGATGCCAGCCGGACAGAGAAGACCATCTGCCTGGCCGTGTCTCCGTCACTGAAAGCATACGGAATTTCGGGACGTGCCCGGCTTTTTGAAGTGGTGCAGAAGCTGAAGGAAGTGAACGCCGAGAGACAGCGTCACGCACCGAACCGTCAGTTTGCTGGCTCATCCTACGATGCGGGTGTGCTGCGGCGCAGGCCGGATTTGGCCATCAATTATCTGGCGGCACCGCCTCAGATGTCCCTCTATATTCAGTACAGCTCCCGTATCTACGAGGTGTATCTGAAGTACGTGGCACCGGAGGACATCCATGTCTACTCCATCGACGAGGTCTTTATCGATGCCACAGCCTATCTGGGTCCTATGGGAATCAACGCTCACGATTTTGCCCGGATGATGATTAAGGACGTACTGAAAACCACCGGCATCACTGCTGCGGCAGGCATCGGCCCCAACCTGTACCTGGCCAAAATCGCCATGGACATCGAGGCGAAGCATGTAGACGCAGACGAGGACGGTGTGCGCATCGCCGAACTGGACGAAATGAGTTACCGGCGCAAAATGTGGGACCATCGTCCTATTACCGACTTCTGGCGTGTAGGCCGTGGCTATGCGAAAAAGCTGGCGGCTCACGGCATGTATACCATGGGGGATGTGGCCCGCTGCTCCGTCGGCAAGCCTTCCGACTATCATAACGAAGATTTGCTGTATAAGCTTTTTGGGGTTAACGCGGAGCTGCTCATCGACCATGCCTGGGGTTATGAGCCGTGCACCATGGAGGCCATCAAGACATACCGTCCGGAGACCAACAGCATCGGCAGCGGCCAGGTGCTCACTGACCCTTACTCGTCTGCCCAGGCGCGGCTGGTGGTCTGGGAGATGACCGACATGCTGGCTCTCGATCTCCTGGCAAAACATCTGCTCACGGACCAGCTGGTTCTCACAGTGGGTTATGACATTGAAAACCTTACGGATCCGGCACGTGCACGGGCCTATAAAGGACCGGTGACTGTGGACTATTACGGCCGCCGGGTGCCGAAGCATGCTCACGGAACCATCAATCTGAAGAGGCAGACATCCTCCGCAAAACTTTGACGGAGGCGGTGATGAAGCTTTACGATGAGATTGTGGATCCAAGCCTGCTGGTGCGCAGGGTGAATATTGTGGCTGGTCACGTGGTAACGGAAGCCGGAGCTCAGGCATCTGTACGGGCTTACGGTGGGGAATATCAGACAGAAGAAGAGCAGAGCAGAAGCGGTTCTACAGGATTCGGCGGTTCAGGTTTCGGTACTGCAGCGGCTGCAGGGGAGCAGCTGGATATGTTCATCGATTATGCGGCAGAAGATGCCCGTCGGGAAGCAGAGGATGCGGAGCTGGAAGAGGAGCGCCGCATGCAGGAAGCCCTTCTGGCCATCAAACAGAAATTCGGAAAGAA
>JAFYKS010000090.1 GCA_017537495.1 Bacillota bacterium
GAATTATTGAATATGGTGAACTGAGAGAAGTATTTAAGGATACTAAACATCCTTATACTCAGGGCCTCGTCGATTCATTGCCTAAGATTAATGATAGCCGTGAAATGCTGCAGCCGATTCCGGGCCTGATGCCTGACCCGATGGAACTTCCTGAGGGATGTGCTTTTGCACCACGCTGCAAGTATGCTACAGAAAAATGTAAACAGGGAATTCCGCCGAAACATCATTTCGGTGATACTCATTACGCTGCATGCTGGCGTTATGTAGATCCTGAATTCAAATTATAAGGAGGTGGCGGTATGAGTGAACATTTACTTGAAGTCAACCATCTTAAAAAATATTTTAAAACCGGGAAGGGAACCGTTCAAGCGGTAGACGATATTTCCTTCACCCTGGATGCTGGGAAGACGCTGGGATTAGTAGGGGAATCCGGATGCGGCAAGTCCACTACAGGTCGAACCATTCTCAGACTTCTGGACCCAACTGACGGACAGATTATTTTCGACGGTAAGGATATCGCCAAGCTCAGCGCAAAGGAAATGAGAATGATGCGTCAGGACATGCAGATGATCTTCCAGGATCCGTTCTCCTCTCTTGACCCTCGTAAAACAGTAGAAGAACTGATCGGTTAACCTATTTAGTGGTTCAAAGTGCACAAGACGAAAGCAGAAAAGAAAGCTCATGTAGAAAAGCTGATGGAAATCGTAGGTTTAGCACCACGTTTAGCCAATGTATATCCACATGAACTGGACGGCGGACGCCGTCAGCGTATCGGTATCGCCCGTGCACTGGCACTGGATCCGAAGTTGATCGTATGTGACGAACCGGTATCTGCACTGGACGTATCCATTCAGGCACAGGTTCTGAATCTGCTGAGAGAGCTGCAGAAGGAATATAATATCGCTTATATTTTCATTACCCATGACCTGTCTGTAGTAAATCACTTCTCAGATGACATCGCAGTAATGTATCTGGGTCAGATTGTTGAAAAAGCTCCGTCAAAAGAACTCTTTAACAATCCGGTACATCCATATACCAAGGCACTCCTGTCAGCGATTCCGATTCCTGATCCGGATGCACAGGTAGAACAGATTCCTCTGAAAGGGGAAATCTCTTCTCCAATCAATATGGCTCGTGACTGTCATTTCGCAGCACGCTGCCCATATGCGACAGAGGTTTGCCATGCAAGCACTCCTGAACTGGTAAACAGAGGCGATGAACATTTCGTAGCATGCCATCTGTTCTAAAGAAAGTGTGCGAAAACTGCTGAAAAACAATGGGAGCCGGTTTGAGCCGGCTCCCGGATTAAAATTTAATTTATACAGACTCTCAACGATTTGAATGGAGGGGTTTCCATGTATGAAGAATTAATTCAGAAAATCGATGAACGAATTGAGGCAGCTCGTGCCGATGTTGCGGCAATGACGATCGATCTGGTAAATATTAAGAGTGTAGAGGAAGATCCGCTTCCGGGAGCACCGTTTGGTGCAGGCCCTCGTAAAGTGCTCGACAGAGTCATGGAAATGGGGAAGGATATCGGTCTGCATGCCGTGGACTATAATGTTGGCGTTGTAAGCATCGCCATGGAAGATGCAGAACCGGATCTTGGTATCTGGATTCACGGTGACGTGGTTCCGGAAGGTGTTGGCTGGATATATGAACCGTACAATGCTGTAGAGTACAAAGGCTGTGTCATCGGCCGCGGTGTTACAGACAATAAGGGTCAGTTTGCAGCTGCTTATCATGTTTTGAAAATTTTTAAAGAATTAAATATAGAGCTGAATTACAACCCTGCAATTTATGTGGGAAGTAATGAAGAAAGCGGCATGAAGGATCTGCTGGGGATGCCGGGTAATCCGGATGCCAAGGGATTCCTCAATGTATGTACTCCGCCGAAGATTTCCTTCGTACCGGATACAAGTTTCCCTGCAGGATGCATGGGTAAGGGTGCGCTGCGCCTTCTGGTCCGCAGCAAAACTCCTCTGAAGAACTTCACCTTCATCGCGGGGCAGGATGAGGCTCCGGGCAGGGCAACTGCGGTATTCCCTCCGCAGGCAAACTTCCCTGAAACATTACCGGAATGCAATATCGAAAAGCGGGAAGATGGATCTATTGTCGTTACGGCGGATTCCCCTCCGGTACATGGTACCAGACCGGATCCGAATGGCAACATGATTACCAAGCTTTCTGCAGCCTTACTGGAGTACTGTGATATGAGCGATAGTGAGCGCACTGTGATGGAATTCTTCAAACGGACCTCAAAAGACGTTTACGGTACCCTCATGGGACTCGAAGTAATAAATGAAGAAATGGGTAATCTGACCGTATTCTCAAAGCGTGCAGATTTCGATGATGATTATCCGGCACTGTACCTGGATATCCGTTATCCGATCGATATTACCTGGCCGGAGATTAAAGAAAAGGTAGAAGCAGCGGCAGCTGAATTCGATTTCGAAATTGCAGGCGTCTACAGAGGCGCGAACCCATATAAGATGGAACCAAATCCTGAAATTATGGATACTTTGTGCCGAGCTTCCGAAGACGTGCTCTGTGAGAAAAAGAAGCCGTTTTGTGTGACAGGTAATGCTTACGGACATTATCTGCCGAATGCATATGCGTTTGGTATGAACGGTAATCTTCCGCCTGAAGATTTTCCGAAAGGCCACGGCGGTGCACATGGTATCGATGAAGCGGTTTCATTAGACCGTCTGGATATCGCCATGAGAATTTATGCGAGAGCGTTACTGGCATTAAATGATGTGGAACTGTGCGGCAGCGAACCTCTGGAAATCCGTGCATGTCAGAGAGATCGGCTGTGCCCGATAGAAAAGTAGACATGTGATGTCCTTCGAATAAATAAAATAAGTAGAATAGGAAAGACTGCCGTCGGCAGGGGGCGCTGCCCCTGCTGCGGCTGTTTTTCTGTAATACGACGCAAAAAAATGGCTGAAACTCAGCTGTTGCAAGAAAAAACACCTTTTCAGATCTTTGCTATAGCACTACAATGAAGAAAAGACCGCAATTAGGAGGGAAAAGACCGATGAAATTTAAAGAAATTACAGTGCAAGGCACCTCGTATGAACGTGGATTTGCTTATGGGCAATTGTGCCAGGATGAGATAGCTAAATCGATTATAAGCTATCAGATGCTGTTTGAAAATACCAAGGGAATTTCTTGGGAAGATGCACGTAAAATTTCAGAGTATTACCTGTCACTGACTGGTGATTTTGAACCGGATTACGTAGAAGAAATGCGGGGCATTGCTAAAGGTGCCAATGTGGATCTGCTGGATATTGCGGCCTTAAATGCACGTACAGAAATCATGTATTCACAGGCTGAAAATGTAAATCCAAGTGAGTGCACGACCCTCAGCCTGATGGCACCTGCTACGGAAGGCGGGCGTGTCATTGCTGCAGAGAACTGGGAC
>JAFYKS010000091.1 GCA_017537495.1 Bacillota bacterium
CCGGTATTACACGGTTTCCGGTGATTTCGGCACCCAGCACTTCGTTGATCTTCTTCAGACGGTACTGAACGGTGTTGGTATGAATGCCCATGAACTCGGAAGTCTTGGAGCTGTTCATGCCTGCGTCCAGAACGAAGGTTTCCAGGGTTTCCAGCAGCTGGCGGGATTTGTTGTCGCCTTCTGCGGAGAATGGTTCCAGCAGTTCCATGTAGTTGGTCTTCAGGTTTCCGCCCTGCACCTGAATGCTGATGCAGTTGGATACCAGTACCAGTTCGTACTTGGAGAATACACGCTTGTAAGGGAAGATGCCTTCCACGAAGGACCAGGTTTCGTTAATCAGACGGAACCCGTCGCCGGCACCTTCGATGCCGTCCACACCGGTCACATGGAAGATGCGCACGCCTTCCTGTGCCTTCAGCTTATCAAAGAGCTGGGTGCATACTGCCTTTTCGTTGTGTTCGCTGTTCTGCAGACTCTTGCCGCCGTGAAGCAGAATACCGAAGGTTTCATCGCCTTCCGCAATGCGGATGTAGCTGAGCAGACCTTCTTCACGGAAGGAGTTCAGTACGGCTTCACCTTCCGGTGTTTCGATACCCTTGGCATGGAATACGCTGATGATTTCGTTCGGCTTTACGCCGGCTTCTTCCTTCAGGGAATATGCCAGGGACTTGTTACCACGGATCAGTGCCTTGGCAAATTCAGCCTTGGCATCACGTTCCGGTGTGTACTTCCACATACCCATGGCCAGCTCGATGATTTCGGCCAGCTTGGTGATTTCGCCGGAGGAATAGTTGTCCTCGTTGTCGACGATAAACAGGTAATGTTTCTCGCCGCTGATGGTAACCAGACCCCAGTAGGTCAGGACACCATCGATTTCCACCAGACTGTAAACTTCGGACAGGTTCAGGGCAATCTGCTTGCCGCGGACGATAGCCTCATCCACGGTGGTACGCTGAAGTGTCTCGATGGTCAGTACCGGATTGAAGTCCTCGCTTAAGAGAACAACCTGGAAATCATTATTTACGGCAGCTTCCCGCAGAGCCTGCTGGAAACTGCTGTGCTTTTCAAAATTCAGCAGATGGAATACGGTATTGTTAATCAGACTGTTTTTGAAGTTGCTGCCATACAGAATCTGATCCATCACTTCTGTGATCAGACGGGAATAGCCTCCCTTCTGACTGTCAACCATAATCAGCAGCGGAAGTCCGGCTTCATCAGCCGCATTGATCAGTTCCTTGGAAACCTGCACGTCATTATTGCCCTTCTGGAACACAGCCAGTGCTGCGATTCCGGATTTTGCAAGAACACGGAGGGTATCACACTGCAGGCTGCGGTTATCCCGCATGCCGGAGAAGGAGGTCAGGACCAGTTCTTCCGGATTGCCGTTATAGTTCTTCGCGTCTTCAATTGTAGCTGCATCCAGCACGGAAACAGTCTTTACCCGGTTATCCAGGCTGCGTTCGCCGGCTACGACGATACACTGCCGGAAGGATTCCAGCTGCAGACAATCTCTTACTGTTACTTTCATAATTCCGCCTCTTTACTTTCTACTGCTTGTCGGACTCTTCGGAGTCAGCAGGGGTTTCAGCCGGAGCTTCTGCAGGTGTTTCTGCAGGTCCTGCTGCAGGAGTTTCTGCCGGAGCCGCTGCCGGAGTTTCTGCAGGCTTCGGAATTTCATTCAGGGTAGCCTTGCCGCTGCCGTTTAACGTTACTACACGGCGGCCCGGCTTGGATGCTTCCTTATCTTCCGCCTGCTTGATTACATCGGCAGGTGCTTCGCCTTCACTCATGTATTCACCGTCGTACTTCTTCAGTTCTTCCGCCAGTCTTGCTTCTTCTTCCTTA
>JAFYKS010000092.1 GCA_017537495.1 Bacillota bacterium
CGTGACCTACATGCCCCTTGAACTGATCAGGATTCTTCTTGAAGTCCTTTGGCTTTACTGCATAACCCATGGTTTCAGTAATCTGACGGATCTTTTCGAACCAGCCGGACTGATCATCTGCGTGATCATAGGAATCCAGATATGCCTTCAGGATTGCAGCCAGGTCTTCTGCAGTTTCTGCAGGGAATTCATCTTCCATCTTGAACATATCATCGAAGAAGTAGCTGATGTTTTCTACCATCTGCTGTGCGTAGATATGGTCCTTACGAGGCTTTGCTTCGTGACGGCCGATGTCCAGAATCTTTTCCAGATATTCTCTGTCTTCGAAGAGGTGTGCCAGTTCAGGCTTGAATTCGTCAGCCCAGCCCTTCAGGAAGTCGAAGAGCTCTGCAGCAGACAGCTTCAGCAGTACATCCTTGGAGATGTCGTTCAGCTTGTTCAGGTCAAACAGTGCGCCGCCTGTGCTCATCTTTTCAGTAGTGAACTGGAATTCATCGATATCTGCATCAGGGTTTGCCATTCTCCATTCTTCAAAGTTGGAGTTCAGAATGGTCAGCAGGTATTCTCTTACTGCTGCAGGGTGGTAACCCAGGTTTCTGTAGTAGTCCAGGGAGAGTTCAGGGTCATGACGCTTGGACAGCTTTCTCTTGTTTCCGGTTTCTTCGTCCATCTTCATCAGCTGTGCAGTGTGGCAGTAGATTGGCAGTTCCCAACCCAGCTTTTCGAACAGTTCCACGTGGATTGGCAGGGATGGCAGCCATTCTGCACCACGGACAACGTGAGTGGTTCTCATCAGATGGTCGTCCACAACGTGTGCGAAGTGGTAAGTAGGAATACCGGTAGCCTTCAGGATAACGGTATCCTGGTCGTTTGCAGGGAAGTCCAGGGTGCCGCGGATTGCGTCTTCCACCTGTACTCTTCTGATCTGATCTTCAGGCAGGCTCATGTCGCCGTCAGACTTCAGACGGATTACGTAAGGGATGCCCGCAGCCAGCTTTGCTTCGATTTCTTCCATGGTCAGGTTTCTGCCCACAGCATACTTACCGTAGATACCAGGAGTCTGCTTGTTAGCTTCCTGTTCTTCACGGATCGCGTTGATTTCATCGGCAGTCAGGAAGCATGGGTATGCCTTGCCTTCTGCAACCAGGCCCTTTGCAAAGCACTGGTAGATCGGTCCGCGGTTGCTCTGGGTGTAGTCGCCGTAAGCACCCATATCGCCTTCCATAGTAGCACCTTCGTCGAAGTTGATGCCGAAGAAACGCAGGGAGTTGATGATGATTTCTACAGCGCCTTCCACATAACGCTTATCATCGGTGTCTTCGATTCTTAAATAGAAAGTACCGCCGGACTGGTGTGCCAGTCTTTCGTCAACAAAGGCACCGTACAGGTTGCCCAGGTGAATGAATCCGGTAGGGCTTGGGCCCAGTCTGGTAACTTTCGCGCCTTCCGGCAGATCACGCTGTGGGAATGCAGCTTCATATTCTTCCGGAGTTTTGGTGATGTGCGGGAATAAAAGTTCCGCCAGCTTCTTGTAATCCATGTATTTAACCTCCATAGTTCATCGCTGATATACGATTCGTCCTAAAATAAACATTCTAACTTATATATTATACTGGATAACGGATAAAATGGCAAGCTTGCGGAAACATTAAGTGAAGATTTAAACCTGAAAAACAGGGAGGAAAACGAAATGTACGAAAAATATCTTGCCTTTTTCCGGAAGCAGCTGCCCCTGGGAGAGAGTTTTGACCTGCTGGAGAGACAGGTGATTATCGGCGGGCGGAAGGGAACCTGCTGGTTTGTGGACGGACTTACCGATGGAGATCTGATGCAGCGTGTCATGGACTATCTGATAAAAGTCCAGCCTCAGGATATGGAAGGGATCAGTACCAGTCAGCAGTTTATCGCATCACACATGCCGTTTCTTGACACCACGCTGGCCAAAACAGAAGCAGAGGCTGTCATCCGCCTTTATTCCGGACTGGTACCACTGGTGGTGGAGGAGCTTGACCGTATTATCATCATCGATGCCAGGTCTTATCCCTCACGATCAGTAGAAGAGCCGCAGAAGGAGAAATCTCTGAGAGGGGCCAAGGACGGTTTTACGGAAGGATTTATGACCAACATCGCCCTTATCAGGAGAAGGCTTCGGGATAACCGTCTGGTATTCCGGCATTTTACCATAGGAAACTTTTCAAAAACAGACGTAGCTCTGGCATACATGAAGGAAAAGGCTGATTCCAGAATGGTTATCAGGCTGGAGAAACTGCTGAAAAAACTGGAAACGGAGCCGGATCTTGATACACTGACGGTAGGCGACCAGAGCCTGCTGGAAAAGATTTTGCTCAGTGAACGGAAGGAAAAGGGCGGCAGGGGGACGGCAGGAGGCCGGTTCAATCCTTTTCCCAAAGTCCGCTATTCTCAGCGGCCGGATATTATTTCAGCCCACATTTCGGAGGGCAAAATCGCCATTATCGTGGATAATTCGCCAACCGTCATGCTGGTGCCTGTGGGGATTTTCGATTTCCTGCAGGATGTGGATGACTATTATTTTCC
>JAFYKS010000093.1 GCA_017537495.1 Bacillota bacterium
GCTGGCATAAAAAGTGGCAGAGCACAGCCGTGTGATGGCTGTTGCTGCAGGATTTACCGAAGCCGCTGACAGTGCGAGAACTCAGCTTTACGAAGTAAACAACAGAATATCCGAAGAAAAGTCCGAAGCCCGGACCTACGAAAACTATAAAGAAACCCTGCAGAAGCGTAAGAACCAGATTCTTCAGGACCAGGATGAAATGGAGCACAATGCGGCATCCTATGAAAACCTGATGGCACAGGCACGCCGTGAAAAGACGGAAGCCGATGATCTGCTGGAAACCCTGAAGTCCTCACTGGAAGAAGCCCGTGCTGACAGGGAAGAATACATGGAAGAGCTGCGTCAGCTCTCCAAAAAAAGAGAAGACCTGCGTATGCGCGGAACCGAAATGGCATCCCGTAAGAAGACCATTGAAGAAATGGAAAACAATTACGAGGGGTATAACGCCGGTGTCCGTTACATCATGAAGCACAGACGCCCGGGTATCCGCGGCGTAGTTACCGACCTGATGAAGGTTCCTGCAGGCTATGAAACTGCCATGGAAACTGCACTGGGTCTTGGCGCACAGAACATTGTCTGTGACAATGATGAAGACGCAAAGGCGGCAATCCGTTCCCTGAAGGAAAATCATGCCGGCCGCTGTACCTTCCTGCCGCTCAGCTCTGTAAAGAGCCGTAAGGCAGATGTGGAACGCCGTGTGGAACAGGTGGAAGGCTACCTGGGTCTGGCGGTGGACTGCATCGAATTCAAGAAGGAGTATGAAGGCGTATTCAATTATCTCCTGGGCCGTGTGGCTGTAGTGGATAATATGGACAACGCCGTTATCCTGAGCAAAATGTCCGGTACCGGCGGTCTCCGTTTTGTAACACTGGATGGGGAAGTCATCAATTCCAGCGGTGCTATTACCGGCGGTAAGAGCAAGAATGCGACAGGTCATCTTCTGGAAAGAAAACAGGAAGTATTCCGCATGGAAGAAGAACTGAAGGAGATGCGCAAAGAAATCGCAGCAGCTAACGAACGTCTGGAAGAACTGAAGGAAATTACTGCTGAGATGGAAGAAGTCATTAAGGATACCGAACGTGACTTCCATCAGGCACAGCTCCAGTCCAGCACCCTGAATACACGAATTCAGACACTGGAAGAAAGCGGAAAGGACCTGGAAAAAGGCCGTGAAAAGTCCGAGCGGGAACTGGCAGCAATTGAAAATGATTTTGCTGCGGCAGACCTCAAGATTTCCCAGCATCTGAAAAATGTGGATGAACTTAAGGAAGAAATCAGCCGGATCAACAATACCATTGAAGAAAATCTGAAGGCCTGGGAAGAAGCGAAGGCTGATGTGGATCATGCAAGTGAAGCCATTACCCAGACCCGAATTACGAAGAATGAATGGGACAGCAAGCTGGATTCCTTTAACCAGCTGCTTGCAAGAGTGAAGGATGCCACCGATGATCTGCAGAATCAGATTGATATCCGTACCATGCAGCAGGACAAGCTGGAGGCAGAAAAGAACCGTATCCTTTACGGAACGGAAGGTTCTGCAGGCAAGGTAGAGGAAATGGAAGCAGAAAAGGCAGAGCTGGAAAGCTACATCAGTGTCGTACGTGAAGAACGTGCCCAGCTGTCTGAAACCATCAGCCGCCTGTCTGAAGAACAGAGCCAGGCAGCTGATAAGCTGAACAGCTTCCAGGATCAGAAGTATCAGACTGAAATCAAGATTGCAAAGAATGATACTCAGCTGGAAACCTTCAAGGAAAAGCTCTGGGAGGAATTCGAAATTTCCTACCTGCAGGCAATGGAATACCGGAAGGCAGACTTTGCCATGAGTACCGCACAGAAGGAAAGCAGAGATATCAAGAACCGAATCCGCGAACTGGGCGATGTCAATGTAGGCGCAATCAGAGAATATGACGAAGTCAACGAAAGATATACTTTCCTGACCGAGCAGCGTGCAGATATTCTGAAGGCCATGGATGAACTGAAGAAGATTATCCACGATATGGACCGAAATATCCGCGAAAAGTTCAAGGAAAGCTTTGACCAGATTGTAATCAACTTCGAAGATATCTTCCGCCAGCTCTTTGGCGGCGGTCATGCAGAACTCCGTCTGGACGACGAAAACAATCCGCTGGAATCCGGAATTGAAATCATCGCACAGCCGCCTGGAAAGAAACTGCAGAACATCAATCTGATGTCCGGTGGTGAAAAGACCATGACTGCGATTGCTCTGATGTTTGCAGTTCTGAAGACCAAACCGACCCCGTTCTGTATTCTGGACGAGGTGGAAGCGGCGCTGGACGATGCCAACATCGATCGTTTTGCATCTTACCTGCGTAAGTTCGAAAATATTCAGTTTGCAATTGTTACTCATCAGAAGGCAACCATGGAACATGCCGATGTATTGTACGGCGTAACCATGCCGGAACAGGGTATTTCCAAGGTTCTGAGCCTGCGTCTGGGTGACAGCTTCGATATATAGCAAGATACAGCAAGGAGGACAGAAATGTCATTATTTAAAGAAAAGAAATCCTTCTTCGGACGTCTCTCCGAAAAAATCAGTGACGTAATCATGATGCGTGCTGAGGTGGATGAAGACCTGATGGATGAACTGGAAGAAATCCTGATTACTTCCGACATCGGCATGGATACTACCATGCATATCATGGAGCAGCTCCGTACGAAGATTAAGAATGATAACATTACCGCACCTGACCGTGTAAAGGATGCCCTGAAGGAAATCATGACCGGTCTGGTGGACAAGGGTGAGCGTCAGCTCCTCTGCAGTGAAACACCGCTGGTTGTTATGATGATCGGCATCAACGGCGGCGGTAAGACCACTTCCATCGGTAAGATTGCCCACCGTCTGAAGGGAGAAGGCAAGACCGTTATGCTGGCAGCTGCCGACACCTTCCGTGCAGCGGCAGCAGAACAGCTGGCTATCTGGGGCGAAAGAAACGGCATCAATGTGGTAAAGCACCAGGAAGGTGCAGACCCGTCTGCAGTTATCTTTGACGCAATCCAGTCTGCAAAAGCCAAGAAAATCGACGTACTGATCTGTGATACAGCAGGACGTCTGCAGAATAAGAAAAATCTGATGAATGAACTGGAAAAGATGAACAAGGTCATTTCCAGAGAATATCCGGAAGCATCCCGTGAAACCCTGCTGGTTCTGGATGCTACAACCGGAAAGAACGCAGTTTCCCAGGCGAAGGAATTCGGCGACGTGGCGGATATCACCGGCATCGTGCTGACCAAGCTGGACGGAACTGCCAAAGGTGGTATCGCCATTACCGTGGCGAACGAGTTTGATATGCCGGTGAAGTTCATCGGCGTAGGTGAGGGCATCGAAGATATGATTGCTTTCGATCCTGCCCAGTTTATAGGAGGAATTTTCGATGAGTAAACCAATTGTTGCCATCGTTGGCAGACCAAATGTTGGTAAATCCACATTTTTCAACAAAATCGTAGGACGCCGTGTGTCCATCGTAGAAGATACACCGGGCGTAACCAGAGACCGTATTTATGCGGAAGCTGAATGGCTGGGCGTACATTTTGCCCTGATCGATACTGGCGGTATCGAACCTGCAAGTGCAGATATCATCCTGTCCCAGATGCGTGAACAGGCTCAGATTGCCATGGACATGGCAGACGTTATTCTGTTCGTAGTAGACGGTAAGGACGGTCTGACCACTGCTGACCGTGAAGTTGCAACCATGCTGCGCCGCACCGGTAAGCCTGTAATCCTGGTTGTAAACAAGATTGATGCACCGCATAAGCTGGGCATGGACTTCTATGACTTCTATGAGCTGGGACTGGGCGAACCGATTCCGGTATCCGCCATCAACATGCTCAACTTCGGTGATGTACTGGATGAAATCGTTCAGAGCTTCCCTAAGATTGACTATGATGAAGACGATGATACTACCAAGATTGCCGTAATCGGTAAGCCAAACGTAGGCAAGTCTTCTCTGATTAACTGTCTGCTGGGTGAAAACCGTGTAATCGTATCTCCGATTGCAGGTACTACCAGAGACTCCATCGACACACCGTTTGAACAGGACGGTGAAAAGTATATCCTGATCGATACTGCAGGTATCCGCCGTAAGAGCAAGGTAACTGACGATATCGAACGTTACTCTGTAATCAGAGCAACTGCAGCGGTAGAACGCTGTGACGTAGCCCTGCTGGTTATCGATGCTGCAGAAGGTCTGACAGAACAGGATAAGAAAATCGCAGGTATTGCCCACGAAGCCGGCAAGGGTATCATTATCGTTGTCAACAAGTGGGACCTGATTGAAAAGGAAACAAACACCATGCGTGACTTCCAGAGAGGTCTGGAAGCAGAGCTGCTGTTCATGAACTATGCACCTTGTCTGTTCATTTCCGTTAAGGACAAAGTTCGTGTAAACCGTGTTATCGAAATGTGCCGTGCAGTTGCCGAAAACCGTGCAATGCGTGTTCCTACCGGTCAGCTGAACAGCCTGATTTCCGATGCAACCATGATGAAGCAGCCACCTTCTGATAAGGGCCGCAGACTGAAGATTTACTACGCGACTCAGGTTGGCGTAAAGCCGCCTCTGTTCAGCTTCCAGATTAACGACCGTGAGCTGATGCACTTCTCTTACGCACGTTATCTGGAAAACAAGATCCGTGAAGGCTACGGCTTCAACGGTACTTCCATCAAGTTCGTCTTCAGAGAGAAGGGAGAAAAGTTCGAGTAATGGGTGCAATGGGAATTCTTTCAATTGTAATTGCATATTTCCTGGGCAATATTTCCCCGGCAATCATCCTGGGAAGAATGAACGGGATTGATATTAAAAAAGAAGGAAGCGGAAATGCAGGCACTACCAATGTGCTCCGTACTTTGGGAAAGAAAGCTGCCGTAATTACCATGGTGGTTGACATTCTGAAGGGTGTTATCGGTGTAAAGCTGGGACTGCTTCTGGCAGGTCCGGCGGCGGCAAGCTGGTGTGCTGTGGCTGCTTTCTGCGGACATATCTGGCCGGCACTTTATAATTTCCGCGGCGGCAAGGGCGTTGCGACTGCCTTTGGTGTTATTACCGCAGTAAACTGGCAGCTGGGACTGGCTGTTCTGGCAGTGGTGGCAGTCTTTGTTATCCTGTCAAAACGTATGTCCTTAGGTTCTATCATGGGAGCGGTGTCTTTCCCTCTGCTGGCGTGGCTGATGGAACCGGGGTTCTTTGTTCCCGGCTTTATCATGGCGGTTATCGTAGTGGTGAAGCACCGTGCCAACATCGACCGTCTGATCCGGGGAGAAGAACCGAAAATGTCCTTTAAAAAATAAAAGGGGATTGGAACAAATGAGTAATATTAAGAAAATCGGTGTAATCGGTGCAGGCAGTTTCGGTACTGCCCTGGCACTTATACTGGTAAATAAAGGTCATCAGGTACGCATCTGGAGCCGTGACAGCCACCAGCTGGACCTGATGAAGGAAACCCGTGAGAATCCAAAGTTCCTGCCGGGTGTTGTGCTTCCGGAAGCGCTGGAGATGGCGTACACTCTGGAAGATGCAGTGAAGGGAATGGATATGGTACTCTTTGGGGTTCCTGCGCAGGCATTCCGCAGCGTATTTGCTGCAGCATCAGAATTTCTGGAACCGCAGACCATCGTGGTCAATGTGGCGAAAGGGATTGAAATGGGTACTTTGCTCCGCTTGTCACAGGTGGCAAAGGAAGTGAAGCCGGATGTGCGTTACGTGACGCTGTCCGGTCCGTCTCATGCGGAAGAAGTGGCTGGAAATCTTCCTACCACTGTTGCTGTTGCAGCAGAAGAGGAAGAACTGGCACTGGAAGTTCAGGATGCTTTTATGACCGAACGGTTCCGTGTCTACAGCAATCATGATGTAGTCGGTGTGGAACTGGGTGGCTCACTGAAGAATATCATTGCTCTGGGTGCAGGGATTTCCGATGGTTTGGGATTTGGCGATAATGCCAAAGCAGCCCTCATGACCCGCGGAATCACGGAAATGTGCCGTCTTGGTACATCTATGGGGGCAGAGCTGAATACGTTCTCCGGTTTGACTGGTATTGGCGACCTGATTGTAACCTGTACTTCCATGCACTCCAGAAACCGCAGATGCGGCATTCTCATCGGACAGGGGATTGCTCCGGAAGATGCGAAAAAGCAGATTGGCATGGTCGTAGAAGGGATTACGACTGCCGAAGCAGCCTATGCACTGGCGAAGCAGACCGGCATTGAAATGCCGATTACCGAATGTATTTATAAAGTAATCCACGGAGAAATGGATGCCCGCGATGCGGTATCCCTTCTCATGGAACGTGATAAAAAGAACGAAATGCATATTATCTAGTTTGGAAGAGGGGGAGTTCAGGTGAAGGACAGAATTGAAGAACTGAAAACTATTGCTGTTGCGGAAGTTGTCAGCCATATGCCGGAACTTAAGAAAATCAGAGATTACCTGTACCAGAATCCGGAAGTGGGCGGAACAGAAGAAAAGGCAGAAGCCATTCTGACAAAGACCTATGAAGAACACGGTTTTGATGTGACCAGAGATTTTCATAAGATCCCATACTGCTTCCGTGCTGTATATGACAGCGGCAAGCCGGGTCCGACTATCGGCCTGACCAGCGAATATGATGCTCTGCCGGAAATCGGCCATGGATGCGGTCACAATATTATTGCAACTGCACCGATGGGAGCTGCTTTTGGTCTGAAGGCTGTGCTGGATGAAATCGGCGGCAAAGTTATCGTATTCGGTACGCCGGCGGAAGAATGTTTTGTAAGCAAGGTTCAGCTGGTGAACGAAGGTGCTTTTAAGGAAGTGGATGTGGCCATGACAGTTCATCCGAATCCGGTAAACCTGTCCAGCGGAAAGACGACTGCTCTGGATGCATGGCAGGTTGATTTCTACGGAAAATCAGCCCATGCGGGTGCTCATCCGGAAGACGGCATCAATGCTCTGGATGCAGCGGTTCACTTCTATACGTTAATTGGATTTGAAAAGCAGTATATGAAAGAAACAAACATCTATGGCGTTTTCGCTGACGGCGGTGAAAAATGCAGTGTGATTCCGGATCATGCGGCAGTAAAATATCTTGTCCGTGCCAACACTGTGAAGGATGTCATGAAAGTACGTGCCATGTTTGAGCGCTGTGCATCTGCAGCTGCGGGTGCAGTTGGAGCTACATATAAAATCTGGAATAACGAACCGGGAAATATGGATATGGTGACTAATGACACCCTCAGTGATGTTTTTAATCAGTACTATGAAGAACTTGGCGGCGGCAAAATGCCGAAGGGTGCCAGCGGCGGATCCACCGATATGGGTGATGTAAGCCATGTGGTTCCTGCCATCCATCCATGGATCGGTCTGAACTGTCCTGCTTTTAATCTGCATTCAAAAGGGTTCGCAGATGCGACCATTACTCCTGCAGCAGACAGAGCTCTGCAGATTGGAGGTCAGGCACTGGCGCTCACAGCCATCGATGTGCTGACCCGTCCGGAGCTGCTGGATGCCATTAAAGCAGAATTTGCGGAGGCACAGAAAGAATGGTAAATAAATCATTTCATATTACCACCTACGGATGTCAGATGAATGAACATGACTCCGAGACCATAGCGGGTATGCTTCTGGAAAGGGGATATACCCGTGCTGAAGATCAGAAGAGTGCAGATATTGTGATTTTCAATACCTGCAGTATTCGTGAGAATGCGGACAACCGTTTCTTAGGCACTCTGGGGCAGCTGAAAAAAAGAAAAGTTGCATCGCTGAAAGATTTAACAATCTGCGTTTGCGGCTGTATGATGCAGCAGCCACAGGTTGTCGATGAGATGAAAGAAAAATTCCCGTGGGTAGATGTCATTTTCGGCACCCACAATATTCATGAGTTTCCTGAACTGCTGGAAAAATATTTTGCAAAGAATAAAAGACAGCGTTCCGTCTGGGAAGAACATGGTGAAATTGTAGAAGGTCTTCCATGTGACAGACTCTTCCGCCACAAGGCATTCGTCAACATCATGTACGGATGCAACAACTTCTGTACATACTGTATCGTGCCGTACACACGTGGAAGAGAACGGAGCAGAAAGCCGGAAGACATCGTAAATGAAGTACGCCGCCTGGCAGCAGATGGCGTGCGTGAAATCATGCTTCTGGGACAGAATGTAAACTCCTATAAGGGAGTTGATGCTGACGGCGTGCAGAGAGACTTTACAGACCTGATTTATATGCTGAATGAAATCGAAGGTCTGGAAAGAATCCGCTTCATGACAAGTCATCCGAAAGACCTGTCCGACAAGCTGATTCAGGCTTTTGTGGACTGCAAGAAACTTGCAAGATGGATCCATCTGCCGATGCAGGCGGGTTCCAGTGCTGTGCTCAAACGAATGAACCGACGCTATACCAGAGAGCAGTATCTGGAACTGGTCAGAAAGCTTCGTGCTGCAGTACCTGATATTGCAATCAGTACAGATATCATTGTCGGTTTCCCTGGTGAAACAGAGGAAGATTTCGAACAGACTCTTACCTTATGTGAAGAAGTCCGTTACGACTCTGCGTTTACCTTCATGTACTCCATCCGGAGAGGGACACCTGCAGAAAAATACGAAGACCAGGTTCCGGAAGAAATCAAACATGCACGTTTTGACCGTCTTGTGGAAACCGTAAACCGCATTTCCATCGAAAAGAATGCTGCATATGTGGGCCGCACAGAGGAGATTCTGGTGGACGGTCCGGGCAGAAACGGGGAAGAAAACTTCGGCGGCAGAACCAACACCTTCAAACTGGTTAATTTCGAAGGAACACCTGACATGGTAGGGAAAAAGTTTATGGTTAAAATTACAGATTCCAACACTTTCAGTCTTGTAGGTGAAGTGGTTTCTGAGGTATAATATTCATGGGGGTTGGATTTTTAAACAGGGGATTTGAGTTTTATCGAGAAAGGACTTAAGGTATGGATATTTTCTCTATTATCACACTCCTGGGCGGTCTGGCCATGTTCCTCTACGGTATGGAGGTCATGGGTGACGGCTTGAAAAACGCTTCAGGTTCTGCCCTGAAGAACATTCTTGGAAAAGCAACGCAGAATGTAGTGCTTGGCGTTGTTACCGGTATGCTGGTAACAGCAGTTATTCAGAGTTCCACTGCAACCATCGTTCTGACTGTAGGTCTGATCAGTGCAGGTATTCTGAATCTGAAACAGGCTACAAGTATCGTTATGGGTGCCAACATCGGTACAACCGTAACAGCTCAGATTATCCGTCTGATGGATATTGATTCAGGCGGAAGCTTTATTCTGGAAATGTTTAAGCCTTCCACACTGGCACCAGTGGCACTGATTCTGGGTATTATCATGATTATGTTCGTGAGGAGCAGCAAGAGCAACACCGTGGGTGAAATCGCCATGGGCTTTGGTATTCTCTTCTCCGGACTGATGAATATGACTGCGGCAGTAGAGCCGCTTTCAGAATCTGAACAGTTTATTGGACTGATGACACGTTTCGGCGATCAGCCTCTGCTGGCGATTCTGGTAGGTCTGGTTATGACCGTTATCGTACAGAGTTCTTCTGCTATGGTTGGTATGATTCAGGCTCTGTCCGTAACCGGTGCCATGACCTTTAATCTGGTATATCCAATGATTATGGGTATTAACCTGGGTACCTGTGTAACTACCGCTATGGTTTGCTCCATCGGTTCCTCAAAGGATGCCAAGAGAACCGGTGTAGTACATATCGTATTCAATACCATCGGTACCATCCTGTTCATGGCAGTAATGACTGCAATCAAGAGTGCTGGCGGCTTCCCTGATCTTTGGGAAAGCATTGCTGACAGCGGTATGATTGCGAACTTCCAGACCATCTTCAACCTGTTGACTGCAATTGCACTGATTCCGTTTGCAGGACTGCTGGTTAAGCTGTCTCTGACCATCGTAAAGCCGGATCCTCAGGAAGAAGAAGACCGTGCAGATCTGATGGTACCGGACGAAAAGCTGTTCCAGGTTCCTGCTATGGCTCTGGCCGAAGCAAACAAGGCAATCGCTCATATGGGTGAAGTTGCTATGAAGAACGTAAAGAGAAGCTTCAAGCTGCTGAGTACCTGGGATGCAGCAAGAATGGATGTTATCAATGATAACGAAGACCATCTGGATGAATTCACCGATAAGATGGACAACTATCTGGTAAATCTGTCCAGATATGTAGAAACTGACTACGATAATCAGTATATCAACACCCTGATGCAGGGCAGCTCCAATTTCGAAAGAATTGGTGACCATGCTGTAAATATCATGGAAGCTGCTGAAGTTGTGGAAAAGGAAAAGATTGTTTTCACAGAAGGTGCAATGGCCGAACTGCAGATTGTAAAAGAAGCGGTTACAGAAATTGTAGGTTATACTGTAAGTGCCTTCGCTGCTCTGAATACTGATGAAGCCAAGAAGATTGAACCTCTGGAAGAAGTTATTGACGATATGGTTGTTATGCTGAAAGACCGTCACATTGAACGTCTGAAGGCAGGAAACTGCAGCACCACCAGCGGTATGGCATTTATTGATGTGCTTACCAATCTGGAAAGAATTGCTGACCAGTGTTCCAATATCGCACTGCTGATTCTGAGTATGGAAGACCGTTCTATTCTGGGCAACCACCATGGTTATGTTCACCAGCTGCATAAGGGCGGTGACGTGACTTATGATAAGGAACTGGCTCATCAGAAGGATCATTATCTTGGCCGTCTGAATGCAATTGAAGAACAGCCTGTGATGATTGAAGAGTCTGACAATTCTCACTTTAAGCCAATTAATAAAATGTAATTTTACATAGTAAAAAAGCTTATGAAACCGGTCGGGAATAAATCCAGGCCGGTTCTTTTTATTATAGGCAGATTGCCATCTGCATAATCCCGAAGGACCTGCATATATTTTAATAAAGCGAGGTTTCACGGAGGGATACTATGACGAATATGAGCGTATATCAGGATATCAGCCGAAGGGCTGAAGGAAATATCTATATGGGAATAACAGGACCTGTCAGAACCGGAAAGTCTACTTTTATCCGCCGGTTTATGGATGTGATGGTGCTGCCCAATATGGTAAATCAGTATGAAAAAGCACGGGTAATGGACGAAATGCCTCAGAGCGGAGAAGGACGGACGATTACCACATCGGAACCCAAATTTATTCCTCCGGAAGCGGTACCCGTATCTGCAGGAAATGGGGCAGTTTTTTCTGTACGTCTCGTGGACTGTGTGGGATATCTGATTCCCGGCGTACTGGGCCACGAAGAGGATGGCAGGGAACGTATGGTACATACCCCATGGTCGGAAGAAAAAGTGCCATTCAGTCAGGCAGCGGAAACCGGGACTGAAAAAGTAATACGGGAACATTCTGTAGTTGGAATTGTAGTTACAACCGATGGCTCCATCGGTGAAATTCCCAGAAACAATTACCTGGAGGCAGAAGAAAAAACAGTAAATCAGCTGAAAGAACTGGCGAAACCTTTTGTGGTGGTACTGAATACAGTGAATCCGCAGCGGACGGAAACCAGGGAACTGGCACGCCGGCTGGAAGATAAATACGGTGTTCCTGTCATTGCTGCCAACTGTCAGAAGATGGGCCGGGAAGGTTTTGATGAAATCTTTCAGAAACTGATTTATCAGTTCCCAGCAGCAGAAGTGGACTTCTGCCTGCCGGGATACCTGGATGCACTGCCGGCCAGTCACTGGATTAAAGAAAGTATCATCGGAAGTGTGCGTAACTGGATGAATCATTTTGAAACTCTGGGTGATATCATGGAAACCTGCACCATGATAGCAGACGGAAAAATCGTGAAAGAAGTCCGGATTATAAAAACTGACCCTGGTGAAGGTATTGTAGTTCTGGAACCGGTTCTGGACAGCAGTCTGTATTATAACGTGGTGGAAGAACTGATGGGCGCACCGGTGGAAAACGACAGTCAGATGTTTATGCTGCTCCGTGAATATGCCGGTGCGAAAATGGCCTATGACAATATACGGGGAGCCCTGCAGCAGGCTGAAGCTGCAGACTACGGAATTGTGGCACCGAAACTGTCAGACATGGTTCTGGAAAAACCGCAGGTATTCCGCCAGGGAAATAAGTACGGCGTTCGTATGACTGCCACCGCACCTTGTCTTCACATTATCCGGACCAATATTACCACGGAAGTTTCACCTGTAGTAGGAACGGAAAGTCAGTCAGAAGATCTGGCGAACTACCTGACAGAGCAGTTTGGAAATGAAGAAACGGATATCTGGGAAACCAATCTCTTTGGGAAATCGTTGAAAGAAATGGTCACTGAGCAGATGGAAAGCAAGGTAAATCATATGCCGCAACAGCTTCGTGGAAAAGTGCAGCGGTCACTTCAGCGAATCAGTGATGAAGGAAAAGATTACTTTATCTGCATCATTCTCTGACAGGGACACATACTATTCCCATGAAAAAAAGACTGGAACAGGGAGTTATATTACTGGGCACCTTTCTCGTAGCCTTTATGGGGAGTGCCCTGAATCCGGCCATACCGTCCATTGCCGGCGAATTTCATGCAGGAGCTTCGCAGTCAGGTTGGATTGTTACTGCATATATGGTAACATGCACCGCTTTGCCGGTACCTTTCGGAAGGTGGGCCGAACAGACTGAACCGAAGAAAATTCTGGCAGGAGGACTGGGCATTTTTACGGCGGCTTCAATAGGAGGAATTTTTATTTCTTCTATGGCTCTGCTGCTTGGTATCCGTGCTCTGCAGGGAATCGGTACGGCCATGATTTACAGTACCGGAATGTGGATACTGATCAGAGGAGCGGATGAAGACATCCGTGCAAAGCTTCTGGGCTATTCTTCTGCGGCCATGTATCTGGGGCTCGCTTCGGGGCCGGCGGCAGGAGGAATTCTGAATCAGTATTTGGGATGGCGAATGATATTTGCAGCTGCGGCAGTGTTTTCTGCCGTGGCTTTTTCCGGTTCTCTGATGATCTTGAAACATACAAAACCGGCGAATCCTGGCTTCCCAGTACCCGGCAAAACATCTCCTTCCGGCAGCAGCTTGATTCTTTATGCATCGGCTGCAGCAGCGTTTACCGCAGGACTTCAGCTGATTTCAGCAGGCTGGTGGGGATGGATGGCGGTGACAGGCGGTGTGGTATTGATTGTTCTGTATACCGTCAGAGAAAAGCAGGCTGAAAGACCGCTTATTCCGCTGAAACAGCTAAGAAAACGGCCTGCACTGGGGATTCACTGCATCTCGTCCATAATCAGCTGTGGGGTGAATTTCGTAATAAATTATCTGCTTTCACTGTATCTGCAGATTGGAATGGGCATCTCTCCACAGAAGGCAGGCCTGCTGCTGATTCTTTCGCCGGCGGTGCAGGCAGTTACCTCTGTGGGAGTCGGAAAAGTGATGATGCAGACCCGTGTCAGCCCGCGGATCCTGGCAGCAGTAGGGATTTTGGGGAGCGGGGGAGCAGCGTTATGGTTCAGCCAAATAAACGGGCAGTGGCCAGTCTGGGCGATTTGTATGGGACTGGGTGCAGCAGGCTTTTTCAGCGCCATGTTTACGGCGCCAAACACCATGGAAATTATGACCGCAGCTGGAAAGGAGCGGATGAACCTGGCATCTGCCCTGATTTCCACCGTTCGGTCTCTGGGAAACAGTACAGGGGTTGCATCAGCTTCTCTTGCTTCTTCTTTTCTCCTGGGACAGGCCAGACTCAGTGAGGCAAAACCAGAACTGCTTTCGGAAGTGCTGAAACTGGTATTTTCTTTCTGGGCTGTTTTGTGTATACTTGGATTCATTATGGAATTAAGGAAGAAAGTATGATATAATAAAATTTAGTTTTAAATTCAAGGAGGAGCAAATGAAATTTTTACTGGCACTCTGGTTCGGGAAGGCAATCAACTTCCTGATCAACATTATCGATA
>JAFYKS010000094.1 GCA_017537495.1 Bacillota bacterium
CTATATCGATACCGACGAAATGATTCTCCGCAAGGGCGCCATCGCAGCCCACGAAGGAGAAAAGGTGCTGATTCCGCTGAACATGCGCGACGGTTCCGTCATCGCTGTAGGCCGCGGAAATCCGGAATGGAACTACTCCGCACCACACGGCGCCGGCCGCCTCATGTCCAGAACCAAGGCCAAGGAAGCCCTCTCCATGGAAGCCTACAAAGAAGCCATGGCAGGCATCTACACCACATCGGTAAACGAAAAGACCCTGGATGAAGCCCCAATGGCCTACAAGTCCATCGACGCCATCATCGACGTCATCGCAGACACCGTGGACATCATCGACATCATGAAGCCAGTCTACAACTTCAAGGCAAGCGATGATGAGAAACCGTGGAAGAAGAAGGAAAAATAATCGGAATTGACAATTATTCCTATCCCATGCTATAATTTTAATAGTTTTCGGCAATAATAAATAATGCCGAATTAAAAATAAAAAAGAAGGGGTGGGATTTATGAAAACGGATTATGTAATCTACAATGATCAAATGATGTATACGATGGAATCTTTGAAAGAAAATGGTCTCTCAAATTATAAAATCAATCAGCTGGTCAAAATGGGGGTTCTGAGTAAGCTGAATAATCGATTTTATGAAAATATGAATTATGAGGGGGAGATTTCAGACTTTTATTATGCGTATGCTTATGCGCCTGATGGAGTTATCTGTCTTTTAAGTGCAGCTGTTTATTATGGCCTTTCCAGTTACAGACCAGATGCTGTAGATATCGCACTTCGAAGAAAGGCAAAAGTTTCGAAGCTACCTGACTGGCCGGAACTGCAGATTCATTATTTCACGGATTATCGTTATGAGCAGGGTATTCAGACCGTTTTCGAGGGCAAGAACTGCTTTAAGATTTATGACATCGAGAAAACCGTAGCAGACATTGTTTATTACCGTGAAAAGGTAGGGATTGAAGAAACGAAAGAAATCCTTATAAACTATCTGAATCGAAGAAACCGTCAGCTGAACCGCCTGATTCGATATGCAGAGCTGCTGAAGTGTGATGAAGTATTAAAAAACTATCTGGAGGTGCTGGTATGACAAATGCACATTCCGTAAAAACCAGGCTGAAAAATCAGGCTATGGAAGATGGTTCGACCATGCAGGATAAACTGACTGCCTTTGCACTTGAGCGAACTGTATACCGGATTTCGATATCAAAATATGCAGATCGTTTTACATTAAAAGGCGGAATTTTCATGTATGCACTTTTCGATGGGAATTTTGCGAGGGCTACGATGGACATCGATCTTCTGGCACAGAAGATAAGTGCTGATGCAGAGCGGATGAAGGAAGTATTCCTGGATATCTTTTCGATAGAAGAGGATGATGCAATCTGTTACGATACGGATTCTCTGGAGGTAAAGAATATTACGGAATTCAAGAAATACCATGGTGTAAATATATCCGTTATGGCTTATCTGGACAGGACACGTGTACCTGTTTCCATCGATATAGGGTTCGATGATGTTATATATCCTGAACGGATGAAGATGGAATTTCCTGTATTGCTGGATATGCCTGCACCTGTAGTATATGCCTATTCCATCAGTTCTGTCATTGCAGAAAAATTCGAAGCAATCGTATCCCTGGGCTATGCCAACAGCAGGTACAAAGACTTCTACGATATCTATACACTCGCGGCAAAATATACCCTTAATGGTGCAGAACTTCAGCGGAGCATTATAGAAACCTTCCTCCATCGTCAGACGGGATTTCATGATATTGTGGCATTTGAAGATGACTTTTCTATGGATCAGGTCCGACAGAAGCGGTGGACAGCGTTTATAAAAAAGAAAAAGGCGATGCTGGATATCAGCTTGGATGAAGCTGTGAAGCTTCTTAAGAATTTTTTAGGACCAGTAACAGATTCCATTCGAGCTGGTGAGACCTTCGATGCAGTCTGGAATGCTGACGAACAGATATGGAAACAGTGACGATTACATAAACTATAATACAGACCTGATCAAGCATAAGATGCTCAAACCGGTCAGGCTTTCGGCGAAGTGTTACGGTAAGCACTTCGCTTTCTTATTGTCCTGAAAATAGGACACCGGCTGGGTGTAGAATGGAAGACAGAAGGGAAAGAAGGGGATTTTTTGAATTAATTTTGTCGAAAAATGTCGAAGGAAGGAGGCTACAGCATGTATGACAATTTCGGAGGACCAGGGTTCGACTGGAACGGAAACGGAAAGACAGACAGTTTCGACCATTATATGGATATGCAGGCTGCAGACAGCTCCAAAGCATCATCAGGAAGACGAACGAAATCTTCCGGCGGCATGATCCTGTACGACAGCACCAAAGACAGTGACGGTGTGGCGCTGATAAAAGCCCTGGCGGTATGCGGGCTTTGCCTCGTCGGTATGATAGTACCAGTGACGTCAGGAATGGGGGACCTGGGGACACTGGTGTGGCTGGGCGGCTGTATCGGGCTGAGCATCAGGATACTGAAGAATCGGTGAAGAGAGCGGGGATTTAAATACAGCCGAGATGTGTTATAATATAGGAACCACAACCAGGGCTTCAGAGAATGGAGATACCATGAATCAGACACTCAATTACTATAACGAAAACGCAGCGGCCTTCTGCGAGGGCACGCTCCATGCCGACATGAGCCGCCTGTACGGCTGTTTCCTGCAGCACGTTCCCGCAGGCGGCAAAATCCTGGATCTGGGCTGCGGCAGCGGCCGGGACTCTTTGGCGTTTCTCCGCAAAGGATACCAGGTCGAGGCCGTCGACGGCTCGTCTGAGCTGGTCCGGCTGGCA
>JAFYKS010000095.1 GCA_017537495.1 Bacillota bacterium
AGGGACGGAAAACGAGCCCGGATAATGCGCAGAACCGTCGGACAGGAAGAACTGATTACCGGTTCCGGCAGCCGGTTCTCATTAAGATCCCGGGTTACCTGGCGGGATATGGCGTCACAGGCAGCCGACACTTCAAACACATCATCAAACCCCAGTGACTTCAGTGCAGTCAGAACCACATTCCGATCCCTCATGCCAGGGAACTGGGCATACAGTGTCTGAGCCGGCAGTGCAACCGTATATTCAAAATCATCGAGAATTTCCAGAGTATCCACGACTGCTTTTTTTGCATGATAAGGGCATACGCGAATGCACTCTCCGCAGTCGATACACTTGTTTCCAAAAATTACGGCTTTTCCGTTAAGGATACGGATGGCCTCGGTCGGACAGCGCTTCAGGCAGATGGTACAGCCGCAGCATTTATCCTTATTCAGCGTAACGGAATGTCCTACATATTTCATAATTTCACTCTCCCAAATATCAGATTACTGTACGTTTACCTTCATGGTCACGGTAGTTCCCTGACCCACTACGGTCTCAATGTCAAGGTAATCTGTATATTTCTTTATGTTCGGCAGACCCATACCCGCTCCAAAACCCAGTCCGCGGACCTTGTCAGATGCCGTGGACCAGCCTTCCTGCATGGCAAGGTCGATATCAGGGATTCCAGGCCCCACGTCAGCGCAGCAGACGCAGATTTCTGCCGGGGATATTTCTACCCGGATATCTCCGCCGTTGTCGTGAATCACCATATTAATTTCTGCTTCGTACATGGCAATGGCAGTACGTCGGATTGCTTCCGGCGGAAACCCCAGCGCCTTTAACGTTTTCTTCACGTCACTGGATGCTTCTCCTGCCCCGGAAAAGTCATCTGCAGAGACGGTATATTCTAAAATCATAGGTTCCATAGGCTATTCATCTCCACTCTTCAGGCCAGCATCATGGAGAGTACCACAGGAGGTAAACATACCTTTTTCTGTGGACATCAGCACGATGGACCGTTCTTCTGCCAGCTGAATCATCGTCTCAGTCGGTTCCTTTCCGCGGACAAAAACGAGACACACGATGTCCATCATTTCTGCGGTCCGGATAACCTGCGGATTCACCAGTCCAGTGAGCAGCACTGCTTCATTTTCTGCGTAAGCAAGTACATCACTCATCAGATCGCAGCCGAAGCCATTATGAACTTCTCTGTCCAGCATTTCTTCTCCGCAGTAAATTTTAGCATCCAGCAGTCTGGAAATTTCTCTTATTATCATAGTCGTGCCCTCCAACTTATAGTCCATTAAAGTATATCAAATAAAACAAGACAAATCAATATTATATGATGTATAATACACCTAATAAAGGCTTACTGCCATAAGGAGGAACACAGACTCATGATGCCTGAACTGTCACTGAACATTCTGGATGTGGCCCAGAATTCCGTTACTGCGAAAGCCACACTGATTGAAATATCCATTACCGGCGACTCAACGTCAGACCTGCTTACCATACGCATTGCAGACAACGGATGCGGAATGACGGAAGAACAGGTGCGTAACGTAACAGATCCTTTTTTTACCAGCCGCAAGACACGGAAGGTGGGCCTGGGGATTCCATTCTTCAAGATGGCAGCCGAGCTGACCGGAGGAAGTTTTCAGATTGAAAGTGCGGTAGGCGTAGGAACCACTACTACTGCTGTCTTTGGTCTTTCTTCCATTGACAGGATGCCGCTGGGAAACATGGCCGATACCATGAGAGTTCTGGTGGGACCGAATCCTGACATTGATTTCGTCCTGACAATGGAACTGGACGGCAGTGGCTTCGTTATGGATACAAGAAGCTTCCGTGAAGTGTTGGGACCGGATATTCCTCTTTCCGAACCCCAGGTGCTGAATTATATTGAAGAATATATCCATGAAAACACGGAAGCCTGCAATCTAAATTTTTAAGTGAAA
>JAFYKS010000096.1 GCA_017537495.1 Bacillota bacterium
AGCAATGTCCTTCACGTCTTCCGGTTCGCCGTGGATCAGAGATCCGCCGGTGATGATGATCTTGTCCACACGGGACAGGTCCTTACCGGACTGTACCCAGGCTTCACCCATCGGAGTGTAGACTTTTTCTACGGTTCCTGCGTGGCGGGTGAGACCGGTTTTCACGGCCATGGAGGCCAGTGCCTTATCAAAGGCTTTCAGTTCATCCGTATCCGGCATGGTGCTGGTGTCTTCCGTAATCAGGTCGAGCAGTTCCCAGCATCTGTCCTCATCCAGTCCGGAGAGGATGCTGATACGTTTCATTCCCGCAGCTTCCACGATGCCGGCTGCGCTGTAGCGCATACCGATGTCGCCATCTACGTTTCTCTTTGCAAAAGGTTCAGGCAGGCCCTTCAGTACAGTTCCTGCACGGTCCGGTGCTCCGTCTGTCATGGAGTAAAGGTCGGTAGTAGCACCGCCTACGTCCACGGCAACCAGTTCGCCGAGACCCTTCTGCTCTTCGGTACCCTTTGACAGCAGCTCCATGGCAGCCAGAACGGCAGCCGGAGTCGGCATCATGATACCGGAAATCAGCTGGCTGGCCTGGGATAATCCCTTGGCCTTGATGATGCGGTCCAGGAAGAGTTCACGGATTTTGCTCTGCGCCGGTTCGATGTTCAGTTCATTAAACCTCGGCATTACATTTTCCGTAATCATAACCTGTTTACCGGACTCTTCCAGAATCTTCTGGCAGGTACGCACTGCTGCGCGGTTGCCTGCAATCAGTACAGGGAAGTCGGCTTCAATGCCTGCTACCACCTGTGCATTCTGGATGATGTTGTCTTTGTTTCCGCCGTCAGTACCACCAGTCAGCAGGAAAATATCCGGCTTGATCGCCGCGATTTCTTCTGCATCGTCGTCCGTCAGTTCGTAGGAGTAGGTTTTCATAACCTTGGCTCCGGCACCCAGTGCCGCCTGACGTGCTGCTTCTGCAGTCAGTTCAGGAACCAGACCGCTGGCAATCATTCTCAGACCGCCGGCTGCGCTGGAGCAGGCATATTTTGCTGCGTAGTCCAGTTCGCCGCCCAGCTTCTCATGAAGCTTTTTCAGGGCGTTTTCCAGTCCGTCGTTGATGTCTGTCTGAATGGTAGTATAGCTGGCAGCTGTACCGAGAAGTTTGCCTTCTTCCAGATCTACTGCGGTGACCTTGGTGTTGGTGCTGCCGAAGTCAATCATCAGAATAGGTTTCATCGGATTCACCAGCCTTTATTACAGATTGAAGTCTTCCTTCAGGCAAGCGATAGTTTCTTCTGGTGCAGTACCAGGACCGAATACTCTGTCGTAGCCCATCTTCTTGAATCTAACTTCTACTTCATCGAAAGGCTGCTTGCCTACTACGATGTTGCCGCCAACGTACAGCAGGATGTCCTTCAGGCCTGCTTCGTTGCACTTGTCTCTCAGACCTCTGCAGTCCAGTTCGCCATGGCCATACAGGGAAGATACCATGATAGCGTCTGCTGCGGTTTCAGTTGCAGCTGCGATGAATTCTTCCTGAGAAACCATAACGCCCAGGTTAGTTACTTCGAAGCCTGCATCAGTAAATGCATGGTCCAGAATCTGGATACCAACTGCGTGTACATCGGCACCGATAACACCGATGACTAACTTTTTCTTGTTTTCCATTGATTTTTTACCTCACTGCGCACTTATCCATATTAAGTGATAATGTATTATATCTATTATATTATATTGTTCTAACTCAATCGTCAATGAAAAAATTGCCCTTTTGCATCGAAAATTGTACAAAAAAAGTTTTCTTCTGTTTGAAATGGGCTGGGGGATGTGCTATGATGGCAGAAAAGGAGGGGACATCATGAAAGAACTGGAAAAGATGATAACCGGGATGATTGAAGCGTCAGGCGAGAAGGTATCGGTGCTTATAAAGGAACTGGATGGTCAGGGCCGCAGTGCTGCTTATGACAGTGGTGCGAAGATGCCGTCAGCATCTACTATAAAGGTGCCCATCATGCTGGCTGCCCTGGAGAAGGTCAGAGAAGGACATCTGAATCTGGATGAAAAAGTTTACGTAGGCGAAGAACTCATTCTGGATGGGGCCGAAGCCTTCGAGAATGGTCCCGGGGAATATTCCCTCCACGAACTGATTACCTGGATGATTATCACTTCCGATAATACGGCTACCAATGCTCTGATCAATCTGCTGGGCATGGAGTACATAAATGGATATATGAGAGAGACTCTGCAGGTGAAGACAACGGTGCTGCAGCGGTGCATGCTGGATAAGGAAGCAGTGGCGCGAGGACTGGATAACTACATTACCCATGACGACCTGCTGCTCATGTTCGAAAAACTCTATGGGGGTGAAATCCTCACGGAAGATCTGCGTCAGACTGCACTGGATATTTTGTACAGCCAGCGCCATCAGGATCAGGTGCTGCGTTACATCTGGGAACCGGTAAAATACGCACATAAAACCGGCTCTCTCAGTGGCCTGAATCATGATGCCGGAGTGATACATATAAATGAAGGGAAATTTTATATCGGGGTATCTGTTTACGATTCACCAAACAAAAGAGGCAATCGTCAGCTGTCCGGAAACATAGGACGGCTGGTGTACGATTATCTGCATCAGATTGACAGGGACTGAGGGAACAGGATATACTTTTAAGAAGCAAACCACAGCTCAGGGAGAAAAATTATGTATAAACAAAGGGTTGCCAGAGCATTTGCCGGACTGCCTCAGGCAGACAGACTGAACCGGCAGATTCTGGATTATATTATCAATAACAACAGCGCCATGACCTACATGGGCTCTGAAAAATTCTGCTATGAATGTGACTGTACCGACTATCAGCTGGAAGAGTTTATCCGCATGGCCGGCTTCCGTGATTATGGTGAGATGAAGGAGTTCGTGGGTCAGATCATCAATTCGGCGGATAATGAAACCAATTACGATTCCTCCATGGAAAACATGGTGGAACGGGTGGTGGAGAATCTGGTCAGCATCGAAATGGGGAATATGCTGGACTTCAAGCAGAATGTGGACCGGAAGAACGTTCTGCGCCTGGTGCAGGACATCATTAGTGCGCCGGAAGTGATTATTCTGGGGACCAGAGCTTCCGAACCGGTGATTTCCTATGCTGTATATATTCTGAACAAAATCGGTGTGCGTGCCACCAAGCTGGACTCTGTAAACACCAACTATTTCGATCATATTAACAACATTGACCGGTCTGCCATGGTGATTGCGGTGGGCTTTGCGCGGTACCCGAAGGCAACTGTGGTGGCTGTAAATAATCTGAAACGAAAAGGTTTCAAAATTGCATCCATTACCGACTTCGTCAGATCACCGCTGGTAAATCTTTCTGAGTACTCCATCATTGTCAAGTCCAGTTCCAGAGAGTTTACCGACTCCTACACGTCCGCCATGCTGCTGCTGAATCTGATTGTAGTAATCATTCAGAAGTGCAACGGCGAGTTCGTGGAAAAGAAGCTGAAGGAATATGACGAAAATGCATTCTGTATGGACTATTATATTTAAAGAGGGAAAGTCATGTATATAGAAAAGTTATGCAGCGAAAAAGACGGGTATTTGGAATTTGCCGGGGACCGCAGCAGCTGCCAGTTCGAAAACATTCTGACCTGCAACCCGTCCATGATGGACCAGCTGGAGCGAATCCGCAAAATCGCCGGTTCTGACGCTTCCGTTATTATTTTCGGTGAAACCGGAACGGGCAAAGAACTCTACGCGGAATATATTCATCAGATGAGCAGCCGGCGCCATAAACGCTATATAAAAATCAACTGTGCAACCATCACAGAAAGCCTGTTTGAATCAGAAATGTTCGGCTATATGCCGGGTTCTTTTACCGGAGCACTGAAAAACGGGAAGCAGGGGATTTTTGAAATCGCCAACGGCGGGACTGTCTTTCTGGACGAAATTTCAGAAATGAGCATGAACATTCAGTCCAAATTCCTCCGCGCCATCCAGGAAAAAAGTTTCGTAAAAGTGGGAAGCGGGATAGAAACTGCGGTGGATCTGCGGTTCGTGGCTGCGTCCAACCGTGAACTGGAGGGAATGATTGAGGATGGATCTTTCCGTGAAGACCTGTATTACCGCCTGAACGTCATTCCAATCCGACTCCTGCCGCTGCGGGAACGAAAGGAAGATATTGTTCTGCTGACACTGTCCTTTACGGAACAGTTTAACCGTGCATACGGCCTGAACCGGAAGGTGAGCCGGAAACTGATGGAATCCTTCCTGGAATACGACTGGCCGGGCAATGTCCGTGAACTGAAAAATGCTGTAGAGCGGGCCGTGCTGCTCAATTCCGACGATCTGCTGACTCATGTGGATCTTCGTCACAGCGGTCAGTCCAGGGCAGTGAATGCAGCTGGAGAAGGGGAAGTCGGAAAGGCGGATTTTGCGGAGGAACTTTTCGATTCGGGAAAATCTCTGAAGGAAATGGTCGGCGACTACGAAAAAAAGCTGATTGAAAAATACATAGAAAAGTACGGCAGCCTGCGCAAGGCTGCAAAAGCACTGCAGACATCGCCTGCATCTTTGTCCCGCAAAATGTCCGGATCCGGCGGCGGAGAAGAATAAATGTGCTGACGTGCGTTGATGATTTGAAACACCGCAGGATACTGTGGTGTTTCTTTTTTGAAACGGATGTGTTACGGAAGGTGAACGTTTCGTTTTTGGAACGCTGCCGGGCGGGAGAAAAATGTTGAAAAACAGCGATTTTCAGTATTGGCATGGTAATTGCTATTACGTACTGTATCATAACTATAATAATATGGGCTTTTGACCCTGAAAAACCTGGAGGTAATAAGAAATGAAAGTAAAAACTGTCGGTTTTCCGGTAATCCACAACTATCCTGGTGACATCCGTGAATTCACACCAAATCTGTTCAAGTATCTGGAAGCATTCAAGGACCTGGAATTTTATCTGGAAAAAGGTTACGGTGAAAGATTAGGCTACACTGAAGAAGATTATCATGCTGTAAATTCCAGAGTACATTTCGTACCGATGGAAGAAGCATACAAGCAGGACCTGGTTACTGTTCTGAAGAACCCTGAACTGAAGAATCTGGAAATGCTGAATGACGGTGCATCTCTGTTCACCATGATTCATTATGACTCCAGACCGGCTGCAGTAGAGCTGATCACCAGAAAGCACCTGAGAAGCTTCTCCATGGACGCTATCGTTGATGACTGGAATCTGAGAGCTTTCGTAGACTACTTCGGAACTGCGCACTCCGGCTGCAAAACCGCATTCGCAGAACTGAAGAGAACCAGAGCGGACTTCAATGATCCAAACAGAGATCCATATAAGGCGGTTGTTATCGGTGCAGGCGGTGTAGGTCAGAACTGTGTGAAGTCCTTCGAAGTACTGTCTGACCAGGAATTCCTGGGAACTGACTGCACAGGCGTGGTTACTACCGTACTGTCCAGAACCATCACAGGCAATGAAAAGGCACTGGCTAAGATCTTTGCTGACTGTGACATTCTGGTAGACGCATCCAAGCGTTTCGACTATTCCAAGCACATCCTCTCCAATAAGGTGCTGGGATACCTGCCTGAAAATGCTATTATTCTGGACCTGTCTGCAGACAGATACGTAGACACAGAACCTCCTATGGTAAGAGCCTTCGAAGGTACTGTAAAGGGTACTCCATCCGAAATCGTACTGTATCCTGACAGTGCAGAATACGATAAGCTGCCTGCATGGGTTGATAAGACCAACAGAAGAACTGTAGTAAGCTGCGACGCATGGCCAAGCATCGACCCTCACAAGTCCATTGCATACTATGAAGTTCTGATGAAGAACTACCTGAACATCCTGCTGAACAAGGATCTGGACGAAATTTCCGAAGAAAGCCCTGATACTTTCGAAAGAGGCCTGGCAAGAGCAACAATCGGCTGGTTCCTGGAAAATTACAAATAAAAGTCTGAAAATGTTGGAAAATCAAGGCTTGTGGGGCGTGCCGAATAAGATGCGCCGATTCATATAGTACAATGTGACGGATTGATGTAATTATTTTGTACGAATAATGTGTTTTTTCGACGAAAAATGCTTTACAAACAAGCTTTGAGAGGAGTATAATATGACAAGCACTATGACTCTCTTTTAGTGCAATATTCTACTTTTACAGGAGGAAGAAAATGAATAAGAAGAGATTATTTGCAGTTTTAATGTGCGTTGCAATGATTGCTAGCCTGTTCACTGCTTGCGGCGGTTCCGAACCAGCTGATGATGCTGTTACCGTAACTATCGCAATGGCTGATGAATTCACTACAATCGACCCAATGGAAACATCTGCAGAAACAAACCAGATTGTACAGGACCTGATCTTCGACATGCTGACAGATACAGACCTGTTCAAGATGGAAAATGCTGGCGAACTGCTGGAATCCTGGGAGATGGTAACTCCTAAGGAATGGAACTTCAAGCTGAAGGAAGGCATCATGTTCTCCGACGGTACTGAATGTAATGTAGACGACGTATTCTTCACTTTCGAAAGAGGTAAGGAACACTCCGCTGCATCCGGCTACATCGCTAAGATGGAATCCTGGGAAAAGATCGACGATTACAACTTCAAGATCATCCTGGCTGGCGAAGGCGACGTAGACTTCAACTACACATTCGCTGCTAACCAGCTGTCCGTATTCTCCAAGGAAGCTTTCGAAACTATGCCTGAAGAAGAAGCTATCCTGGTAGGTACTGGTCTGTACAAGCTGGAAGAATTCGTTTCCGGCGACCATGTAACACTGGTAAGATCTGAAACTTGTACTCTGTACGAACCAACAAACGTTGAAAAGATCGTCTTCAAGATGATGCCAGAAGCATCCTCCAGAATGATCGCTCTGGAAAACGGCGAAGTTGACCTGATCATGTCCCCAGATGCAACTGACTATGCAAGACTGGAATCCACTGAAGGTCTGCAGCTGCTGAAGGAAACTGGTAGAACCCAGCACTTCATCTGCTTCAACCAGAAGAACGCTGACTCCATCGTAACAGACCCTACATTCCGTCTGGCTTGCGCATACGCAATCGATAAGGACGAAATGATTCTGGCTGCATGGGATGGCAACGCTCTGAAGTCCACTTCCGTACAGTGCCGTGACGTAGAATTCTACGCTGACCTGGAAGGTATCCCTTATGATCCTGAAAAGGCTAAGGAACTGTTCGAAGAATGTGGCGCTGTTGGCAAGACTATCTCTCTGGTAACTTCCGACGCTGCTCACAGAGTAAAGATTGCTGAAAACTTCCAGGCTCAGATGGCTGAATATGGTATCACCATCTCCTGCGAATTCATGCAGCAGGCTGCTCTGATGGAACTGTGTACTTCCGACGGTACTACTTCCGGTACTGAAATCATCGTTATGTCCTGGACTCCAGGTAAGAACGGCGACTACATGTACAGAAACACTACTCACTCCACAGGTGGTAGAAACTACGCTCAGTTCAACGACCCTGAACTGGATGCTCTGATCGACAAGGCAGCAGCATGTGAAGATAAGGTTGAAAGAGCTGCTCTGTACAAGGAATTACAGGAAACTCTGACTTACGACGTAGTTGGTTGGATTCCTATCGCACAGCATGACATCTTCGTTGGTTCCAACACCAGAGTTGAAGGCGTATTATTACACCCTGCACTGGTTCACTCCTTCAAGTATGTAAACGTTGTTGAAGAATAATAACGTAATTGCTTGATCAAATTATTCAAGAAACCAAAGTAGAAAATTAAACATGATATGGGGCTCGGGATTACTCGAGCCCCATATTGACACGTGAAAGTTATTAGGAGGGACATTATGATCCGCTATATTGTAAAGCGTATTTTACTCTTGATTCCTGTCTTACTGGCTGTTTCCTTCGTAGTGTACTTCCTCATGGACCTGGCACCAGGGGATATTGTTTCTACAATCGCTCCTCAGGATGCTACTCCTGAACAGATTGAACAGTTAAGAGAAGAACTGAATCTGAATGGCACACTGATCGAAAGATATGGCCGTTATGTATGGGACTTATTACATGGTGACCTGGGTACGTCCTACACCCAGAAACGTCCGGTTATGGAAATCTTCCTGGAACGTTTCCCTGCCACCTTTAAACTTGCACTTGCTTCCCAGTTAGTTGCACTGGCAATCTCCCTGCCTCTGGGTATCCTGGCAGCGAGAAAGCGTGGTACTCTGATTGACGGTGCCTCCATGGTTACCGCTATGATCGGTGTATCTATGCCATCTTTCTGGTTAGCACTGTTATTATTAATCCTGTTCTCCGCAAAGTTAGGATGGCTGCCATCCGGTGGTGACGTTGGATTTGCAGCACTGATTCTGCCTGCAATCACAATGGGTACCAACAACGCAGGTTCTCTGACACGTATTACCAGATCCGGTATGCTGGACGTACTGGGCCAGGACTACCTGAGAACTGCTAGAGCGAAGGGTGTTCCTGAAGGCACCGTTATTCGTAAGCATGCGCTGAAGAACGCACTGATTCCTATTATCACAATTTTCGGTTCCAACCTGGGTAATGCATTTGGTGGTGCCGTAGCAATCGAATCCGTATTCTCATGGCCTGGCGTAGGCAGACTGACTGTAGCTGCCGTAAACAGCCGTGACACTATTCTGGCTACCGGATGCATCATTATGTTCACCTTATTCTTAAACGTAACGCTCCTGGTAGTTGACATTGCTTACGCATTCGTTGACCCTCGTATCAAGGCGCAGTATAGCAAGTAGTGAGGTGAAGTGACATGACTAAGAAAAATACAACAGTAACTGTTGACAATATGCAGGAATACAAGAAGAGAAGCATGTGGGCCGAAGTATGGCGTAACTACAGAAAGAACCCAAGTGCTATGATCGGTCTGGTTATCGTAATCCTGCTGGTTATCGCTGCGATTGTTGCTCGTGTTGTTTATGACTTCGATACAGACATCGTAGCACAGAACCTGGAAATTCGTTTCCAGAAGCCATCTATGGAACATCCGTTTGGTACCGACCATTACGGCCGTGACCAGTTCACAAGAGTTATGTATGGTGCAAGCTATTCCCTGCTGGTAGGTATTATTGCGGTAGCAATCTCCTGCGTAATTGGAAGTACCCTGGGTATGATTGCCGGTTACTACGGCGGTCTGGCTGAAACCATCATCATGCGTACCTGTGACGTATTCGTAGGTATCCCATCCATCCTGCTGGGTGTAGCAATCATGTCTGCATTCGGTCAGAGCATCGGGGTACTGATGTGGGCGATTGGTCTGGTATACGTACCAATGTTTGCCCGTATTGCCCGTGCAGCCGTACTTCCGGTTCGTGACCAGGAATACATCGAAGCTGCAAGAGTAATCGGTGTAGGCGACCTGAGCATTATCTTCAAACATGTACTGCCAAACGCGCTGTCTCCAATTATCGTACAGACTACAATGGGTGTTGCAAACGCAATTCTGACTGCATCCAACCTGTCCTTCCTGGGTCTGGGTATTCCAGTACCTGCTCCGGAATGGGGTGCTATGCTGTCCGAAACCCGTGCTTACATCCGTGACTATGGATTCTTAACTCTGTTCCCTGGTCTGGCAATCATGATTACCGTATTAGCCTTCAACCTGATGGGTGACGGTCTCCGTGACGCCCTGGACCCTAAGCTGAAGAAGTAGGAGGAGTTATCAGATGAGTGAAAAAGATTTAGTATTAGATCTTCAGAACCTGAACGTAAAGTTCGTGACTGAAGAAAGTACCGTATATGCAATTAACGGTTTAAATATGCAGCTGGAACGTGGTAAGGCAATCGGTCTGGTAGGCGAAACCGGTGCTGGTAAGACTACTACCGCACTGTCCCTGCTGAAGCTGGTTCAGACACCTCCGGGAGTTGTAGAATGTGACAAGATGATGCTGAACGGCAAGGACATGCTGACTCTGTCCGAAAAGGAACTGGAAGCTGCACGTGGTAAGGACGTGTCCATGATCTTCCAGGATCCAATGACAGCTCTGAACCCAGTATTTACTGTAGGTGAACAGATTGCAGAATCCGTTTTCCTGCACGAAAACTGCACTAAGGAAGAAGCAAACCAGCGTGCTATCGAAATGCTGGAACTGGTAGGTATCCCTGGCGAACGTGCCGGCGAATTCCCTCATCAGTTCTCCGGTGGTATGAAGCAGAGAGTAGTTATCGCTATCGCTCTGGCGTGCCATCCTCAGCTGCTGATTGCTGACGAACCTACTACTGCTCTGGACGTAACTATCCAGGCACAGGTACTGGACATGATGAAGAATCTGCGTGAACAGTATCAGACTTCCCTGATCATGATTACTCATGACCTGGGTATCGTAGCAGAAATCTGTGACGAAGTAGCAGTAATGTATGCTGGTACTATCGTTGAAAAGGGTACTCTGGAAGATGTATTCAACCACACCAAGCACCCATACACTGAAGGTCTGTTCAACTCTCTGCCAAACATCAATGACAGAAAGGCTAAGCTGACCCCAATCAAGGGCCTGATGCCAGACCCATCCAACCTGCCAGAAGGCTGTGCTTTCCACCCTCGTTGCCCTTATGCAACTGAAGCATGTAAGAAGCCACAGACTCTGAGACAGATTTCAGACACTCACTATGTAGTCTGCGACAGATACAATGATCCAGACTTCCGTATTGAGAGAGAGGAGAGATAAGACATGGCAGATATCATTCTCGAAGTCAAAGACTTAACTAAGCACTTTAAAACTAAAAAGGGTCTGCTGCACGCAGTAGACGGTGTAAGCTTTACACTGGAAAGAGGTAAGACTCTGGGTCTGGTAGGCGAATCCGGCTGTGGTAAGTCCACTACCGGCCGTACCATTCTGCGTCTTATCGAACCAACTTCCGGCGAAACTATCTTCGAAGGTAAGGACGTAAACAAGTTAAGAGGTAAGGAAATGAGAGCTGCCCGTAAGGACATGCAGCTGATCTTCCAGGACCCATACTCCTCCCTGGACCCTCGTAAGACTGTTAGCCAGATTATCGCAGAACCTCTGACTACTAACAAGATTCTGACTAACAAGGAAGATGTAGACAGAAGAGTTGCAGAACTGATGGAACTGGTAGGTCTGGCTCCTCGTCTGTTCAACACTTATCCTCACGAACTGGACGGCGGCCGTCGTCAGCGTATTGGTATTGCACGTGCGCTGGCTCTGGAACCTAAGTTCATCATCTGTGACGAACCTGTATCTGCACTGGACGTATCCATTCAGGCTCAGATTCTGAACCTGCTGAAGGAACTGCAGGAAAAGATGGGATTATCCTACATCTTCATCACCCACGACTTATCCGTAGTTAACCACTTCTCCGATGATATCGCAGTAATGTACCTGGGTAAGATCGTAGAAAAGGCACCTTCCGAAGAACTGTTCGCAAACCCTGTTCATCCATATACTCAGGCACTGCTGTCTGCAATTCCTATTCCTGAACTGGGCGCGAAGAAGGAACGTATCATCATCAAGGGTGAAATCACTTCTCCAATCAATCCGCCTGATGAATGCAGATTCTACAAGCGCTGCAACTATGCAACCGACAAGTGTAAGTCTCTGCCTACATTAGAAGAAATCAAGCCAGGTCACTTTGTTGCCTGCCACAGAATTGGAGAAATCTAATTATCATAGGATTTTAATTTAAGATCTTAATACTGACGCATCGTTTTCCGTGCGGCAGACTGGCTCCGGCGGACGTTTCTTTCTGCCGGAGCTTTTTTTAGTGAAATGTGTATTTAACACAAAAGGAACCTGCTATGGAATCTTTAAGCTATAAGCAGCAGGCACTCATTGCCGCTGCATATGATTTTTATCATCATTCCCTTTCCGGTCATATCCAGTATGACCAGAAGAGCATGGACCGTGTCCTTCAGCTGACACCGCGCCGCAGAAAATATCTGCCGCCGGAAGCGGGAACCGGTCAGGATACGCTGCACCTGGACTGTTCCGGATTTTGCTTCGCAGCGTATTATCAGACCTTTGGTTTCGAACTGCCATCCGACCTGACATGGCACATGATGACACTGCTGAAACCTCGGGTATATTACTACGAACGCACCTATAACGAAACCGCGGAAGACCGTGCCAGAATTGCAGAGGACTTCCTTTCCTGCCTGCAGCCCGGCGACCTGATTAATATGCTGGTTCAGGGCAACGGCGGTCACATCATGATGTATATCGGCGATGGACAGTACATGCACTGTACCTCCGGACCTGGCCGCGGCATCGACTATAGTTATGACTATTCCAAGAAAAAGAATCAGGACCGTCCGGCTGGCGGCATCCGTCTCGACCTGGCAAAATATCTGGTCACCGAGACTCCGGAAGGTGAACCGAACGACTCTCACTACTTCTTTGAACCGAAGTGGCGGTGCATCGGTATTTCCCGGCCGCTGGAACTGGTGGGTGATGTAACCCCGCAGGCTGAAATCCGTCTGAATCAGTTCCATGGACTCTGGGCAGGTGTGGAATCCACCCATCCGGGTGCACATCATGCTGTAAGCGGAGGCGCTGCAGAATATCAGGTGATTTTGAAGAATCTTTCTGAAGAATCCAAAGATGCACAGGTTACTTTTAAAGCAGCTGCAGGAAGCCACCTGGTAGGTGCCCATAAGGTTAACATCAAACTGCAGGCCGGCGAAGAAAAAACTGTAAGATTCCCTGTAGTTATTGACGCGGATTACAGAAAGCAGATTAAGCTGGAAGGCCCTGAAGTTACTGTGAATGACCTGAATATCTGGACCCAACCAATCCTTCTTGGAAATTCCATGGAAGAGGAAGAAGTTAAATGGATTAATTCCGTTGTGAAGGAACGAATGGCTGAAGGCGCAGATGCTGTGAAAGCAGCTGCAGAAGCCTACGGACAGTTCGGAGTCGAAATGGAATCACGGAAAGATGAATATCTCTTCACTCATTTCTGTCTCCACGATGCGGTGGGAGGCACCGATGTAGTCTCCAGACGACCGCAGAATCCTCACGAAGATCTGGCGGTATACTCATACTTTGGAGGAACCGGCGTAATTACCCCGGAAATGGGCAGTTCCACCGGCATCCGTACCACCAGAATCAGTATGCGTGATCTGATGCCGGGAGATATCATCCTCTGCAGCAACGACGTTTTCGGCAAGCGCAGCTACGCGTGCTACTATGACGGCGAAAGCCTGACAGGAAGCTTTGATGCAGGCGAGGATATGAAAACCATCACAGGCGAAGAAATGGCCGCTTTTGTGGATAGCCTTTTCGGCAGATTCTGCTGGATTGTGCTGAGACCATGGCTTGGTAAATAAAAGGGGAATTACAATGAAAGACATTCGAGTGGAAGCACTGATGGCAGTTGCCGATGACTTTTATAAAAATAACGAACACATTCAGTATGATCAGTTAAGTATGGACCGGTATGTGCAGATTTCATCACGGAGGAGAAAGTTCTTCCCGCCTGAAGCAGGGACCGGACAGTGCGCGCATCATCTGGACTGCTCTGCATTCTGTTTTGCAGTATATTATCAGGCACTGGGCATGGAGCTTCCTCATGACATCACCTGGCACATGTACGAACTCATGGAGCCGGTGGTATATAAATACGAAAGAACCTTCGATGAAACTTACGAAGAGAAGCTGCGGATTTCAGCGGAACTGGAAGAAGTGATTCAGCCGGGTGACCTGATTACCATGATTCATCAGGGGCAGTCAGGGCACATCATGCTGGCTGTTGAGGACGGCAAGTTCATCCACTGCATTCCGATAGCCAGAACTACCGGCCTCAGCAGTTACAATTATGCAGAACGTACCGACAGGCGGGAACGCTTCGGCCTGATGATCAGTGATTTGGCCGATATCACCCGTGTTCTGCCTGATGCAGAAGCTGTAGATCCGGCCAACTTCCCACGACTGAACCTTTTTGCACCGCGCGAATCCAAAATCGTGATTCACCGTCCATGGGTTCTGGCAGAAGGTCCAACCGACCAGACCATGATTCGTATGGGTGCATACAAAGGGCTGATTTCCGGCGTGGAATCCTCCCATCCGGGCGGCCAGCAGGCAGCCTGCGGCGATGTGGTGGAATACAGAGTGCGTGTAAAGAACACTACTGACGTTCCAAAATCCGCAGCCGTGGAATTCACCGCTCCGGCAGGCACGTCATTTGGAGGCGAACAGACCTGCGAGGCAGTTCTGGAAGCAGGAGAAGAAAAGGTATTCACCTTCGGTGTCATCGTGGAAGCTGCTGACAGAAGCATGGCTTACCTGGAAGCACCACTGGTGAAGGTAAATGGTCTGAACATTCATGCGAAAAAGGTTCTGCTGGGCAGAGGAATCGACGCAGAAGACCGGGCGGCTCTGGTCAGTGAGATGAGAGAAGCACTGGCTGCCGGCTGCGAAGTCATTGAAGCAGCATCTGAAGCCTACGGAAGACGGGCCATCCGCCTGAACAGCTCTAAAAAGAGCTGTATCGGCAGCCTCTTCCATAAATTCGATACCATGGCCAAGGAAAACAACAACATTCTGATTCGAAAGGAACAGAAGCCTTGGGCGGATCTGACAGCTTACAGCCTTTTCGGCGGTAAGAGTGTAGTCAGCGGTGAAGTGCTGAACTATCCTTGGATCCGGACTACAGAAATCAGCTCCCGTGACCTGATGGCAGGGGATATCATCCTCTGTGGAAACGATGTGTTCGGCAAGCAGACTCACGCTATGTTCTTTACCGGTGAAAGCCTGATCGGTGCACCAGAACAGGGACTGTCTAATGTGGAGCTTACCGGTGAAGCAATGGAAAAATTCATCATCACACTCTTCGGACGCTGTGTATGGATTGTCCTGAGACCATGGAACGGCCTGAACGACGGGCAGTAAGATTTTGTTTATAATTTAGTTCATTATAAAAATGCAAAGCTGGAGGTAGCAAATATGCGTTATGAAACAAC
>JAFYKS010000097.1 GCA_017537495.1 Bacillota bacterium
CCATCCTTACCCTCTTCGCCCATATAATCACCGTCGTACTTTTTCAGTTCTTCGGCCAGTCTTGCTTCTTCTTCCTGACGCAGACGTTCACGTTCTGCTGCTTCTTCCGCGTCCTTTTCCTTTTTCTTTGCGTGGGAAATCTTCACGTTTTCAGCCAGCTCTTCTGCAGTGAACTTGCCGGTAAACAGATCTTCGAACTGTTCGCCGTCGATGGTTTCCACCAGCAGCAGTGCGTTTGCCACACGTTCCAGAATTTCCATGTTTTCGGAAATCAGCTGTGTACACTGCTTGTATGCTTCATCGATAATGCGCTTGATTTCCGCATCGATGCTCTTTGCTGTTTCTTCAGAGTAGTTCTTATGGGATGTGAAATCATTACCCAGGAATACTTCTTCGGAGCTGCTGTAGTTTACGGTACCAATGACTTCGGAGAAGCCGTACTTGGTTACCATTTCACGTGCAATTTCAGTTGCACGCATGATGTCATTGCTTGCACCGGTGCTGATGTCATCCAGAGTCAGCTGTTCTGCCACACGGCCGCCCAGCAGTTCGATGATATCATTGTACATGCCCTTCTTGGTTGCATAGTAACGGTCTTCCTTCGGCAGAGACATGGTGAAACCACCTGCTCGGCCTCTTGGAATAATGGTTACCTGATGAACAGGGTCGGAGCCTGGCAGCAGTCTGCCTACTACGGCATGGCCTGCTTCATGGAATGCAGTCAGCTTTCTTTCCTTCTCGCTGATTACACGGCTCTTCTTTTCAGGACCTGCAATTACCTTGGTGATTGCTTCTTCAATTTCTTCCATTCTGATGAAGCGGCCGTTTCTGCGTGCAGTAATCAGCGCTGCTTCATTCAGCAGGTTTTCGATATCAGCCGGAGTGAAGCCTGGTGTTCTTCTGGCCAGTACTTCCGGTGTTACGTCGTCTGCCAGAGGTTTGTTTCTGCTGTGAACCTTGAAGATTTCTTCACGGCCCTTGATGTCCGGTGTGCCGATGACAATCTGACGGTCAAAACGGCCCGGTCTCAGCAGAGCAGGGTCCAGGATGTCCGGACGGTTGGTTGCTGCCAGGATGATGATGCCGGAGTTTTCTGCAAAACCGTCCATTTCAACCAGCAGCTGGTTCAGAGTCTGTTCTCTTTCGTCGTGGCCGCCGCCGATACCGGCACCACGCTTACGGCCTACTGCATCGATTTCATCGATGAAGATGATGCAAGGCGCGTTCTTCTTCGCCTGGTCAAACAGGTCACGTACACGGGATGCGCCGACACCGACGAACATTTCTACGAAGTCGGAACCACTGATGGTGAAGAACGGTACGCCCGCTTCCCCTGCAGTCGCCTTGGAAATGTAAGTCTTACCGGTACCCGGAGGGCCTACCAGCAGGATGCCCTTCGGAATTCTTGCACCCAGTTCACGGTATTTACGAGGATCCTTCAGGAAGTCTACCACTTCTTCCAGTTCCTGCTTTTCTTCATCCAGACCAGCTACGTCCTTAAAGGTAACCTTCTTGTCGCCGCCCTTTACCATCTTGGCTCTGGATTTGGCGAACTGGAATGCCTTTCCGTTTCCGCCCTGATTCATCATGAAGTAGAACAGGAATACCAGTGCCAGCACCATCACGATGGTTGGCAGCAGGTTCAGGAATACGGAGCCTGTATCAGGCGGATCACTTTCTACTGTTTCAATTTTTCCTTCCAGCATCTGCGGATACACATAAGTATCCCAGATGGTCATCAGCTCGATGCTGCTGTTGACATATGCGTAGACTGTCGTTTTTTCATCCAGTTTACCGGTCAGCTTCGTATCGGTCTGATTTATTTCTTTAATTTCCTCATTCTCCAGATGCTGGATGAATTCAGATAACGGTACTTCCTTCACGGTTGCAGCATCTTCCGGCATATTTCCCTGATAGAAATACGCAACCAGCAGTACTACTGCAAACAGAGCAAGGTAAATACCCATGTTCTTAGCAAATTTTTTCACTTTGTTCCCCCTCCACACCTTTGGATTCAGGCCTAAATTTTACCTTTTCTTTCCAAAGGAAAGTTGTTTTCTGTCACAAATAATCTTAGATATTCTATCATAACCGACATGAATATTCAAGGACAATTATCGGTCTATCACAATTATCTTCTGCTCCGTAAGCTGCAGAATACCGTCCCCGCATCCCTTCCTGCGGAATGATCCACAGAATTTCGCTGCCGATGGCCGCCAGTTTCACGCTGTCACGAAGTGCTTTCGGAACCTTCATGTCCACCAGCACATCCTGCAGTTTTTTGCGATGAAGACCGCCGGCTGTCTTTATGCGGATGTAGTCTCCGTCCTGCCGGTTTCTCAGCAAAATCCCTTCTGCCCCATCTTCTCCGTACACCTCCTGCAGTTTCGCCAGGTCAAAATGTGCCTTCAGCCTGCGCTCTCCGGCTGCATCCCGGATGCCAGCCTCATCATCGTCTATCGTCGATGTACGCACGGATACTCGAAGTTCCCCCATTTCAGCTTCTGCGGTCAGTTTCCGCAGGCAGAGCCGGTCGTAGCGTTTTTCTGCCGCAGCATCTCCCGGAAGATTCCAGGATGCAGAAGGGCTGTCAGATTTCAGAATCTGTTCGATTCCTTCAAGATGTGACGCAGCCACATCTTCAGCTGCACCGATAACAGTCAGAGCTCTATGATACAGGCGGATTCTGATGGCTGGGTGAAAACTGTCCAAAATTTCAAGGGAGAATTCCACCATTTCACCGGTTTCTCTCACCACAGCCTGTCCGTATGCCTTCTCGGCTTCCTGCCAGATAAAGTCGGAATCGGCAGCTGCCGATGCAGCCAGTCGGTTGAGTCCTGCACTGATATTCGGATTGTACTCCTGCCGCAGGTACGGAAGGAGCTGAAGCCGGATGCGGTTCCGCATGTAGACCGGCTCCTCATTAGTATGGTCTCTGCGCGGCATCAGATTCCGTTCCGCGCAGTATTTTTCAATTTCTCTGCGGCTCACATCCAGCAAAGGCCGGATAACCGCAATGTTCTGTTCATTCCATCGTTTATATGCGATGCCGGATAGCCCGTCCACGCCGGTCCCCCTGAGAAGGCGGAACAGCACCGTTTCAGCCTGGTCATCTGCATTCTGTCCTACCGCGATGGCAATTTTTTCTGCAGAAACCGGACAGCCGTTACCAGATTCACATCCCTGCACAAGTGCCTCAGCCACCTGCGCAAAAGCTTCATAGCGAACCTTCCGTCCAGCTTCTTCCGGACTGAGTCCTTCCGCAGCTGCCAGCGCACTGCAGTCACGGACGAAGGTTCTGCACGGCCACCCTGCCTGACGGCAGAAGTCCTCCACAAAAGCCTGATCTTCCTCTGCTGCTCCCGGGCGGAACTTGTGGTTCACATGAACCGGATGCAGTGTCAGCTGCCAGTCCTCCGCCAGACGGCAGAGCACGTCAAACATGCACATGGAATCCGGGCCTCCTGAAAGGCCGATTACAATGTGCATTCCCTTTTCCAGCATCTGATGCTGTCTGATTGTCTGCAAAATCCTGTTCTTCATATCCTGTTCCGTCTTTTCTCTTTATCGTACAAGAATTACTGCCACTGTGGCATCGTCCATCTCCGCTCCCCGGTTCCGCTCCTGCGCCCTGGCAAGGAGTGCTGCAGCCAGCTGCCTTGGTCCCGGCAAAGCATGTTTCCGTCCTTCACGGACATCCGAAATTAAATCGTCTAAAAACGATTCAACCCAGTCCGCACCGTCAGGGCAGCGCCAGCCATCCGGGCAGCGCCAGCCGGAATCGCAGATTCCGTCGGACATCATCACGATGATGTCCCCGGCTGAAAGCCGGGCGCTGACATGAGTCAGCCGGATTTCCGGCAAAATCCCCACCGGAAGTGCCGGCTGGGAAATTCGGCGGATTCTTCGGCCCCGGATAATGTAGGATGGGGCCGCCCCCATTTTATAAAATTTTGCCCGCCGGTCACTCTGCCCGATAACGGCCAGATCAACCGTGGCATAGATTTCTTTTTGACTGCTTTTCTGCAGCAGCGACCGGTTCACTTCCTTAATGGCCCGTGCCGAAGGCATCCCCTGCTTCAAAAGCCGCCGCAGAAGCCCGGCTGCCGCCCGGCTTTCTGCCGCGGCATCCTTACCGTGCCCCATTCCGTCGCAAAGTATCACTGCCCGGCTGCCATCGGGCAGCCTGCAGGAAAACACAGTGTCGCCGCAGATTTCAGTTCCGTTCTCGTCCAGCTCCCCGGCCGCAGCCCGGGATGCATATCCGATTCTGATATGGTTTTCCATGATATCACACCTCTTGAGGCATCATATCACACTTATCCTGAAAACCACGTCGAATCCTGCGTTACTTATTCAATACCGTAGAAAATTTTAGCGTTTTCGCAGGTCTGACGCGCCACGTCTTCGTATTCCATCTCCTTCAGTGCTGCCACGTGACGTGCGGTGTATTCCACCAGAGGAGACTTGTTCTTCTTGCCTCTGAATGGTTCCGGTGTCAGGTAAGGTGCATCGGTTTCCACCAGCAGGAATTCAATCGGAATGGCCTTCACCACTTCCGGAGTCTTCTTGTTGTTCTTATAGGTTACAGGACCGGCGATGGAAATGGTTGCGCCCAGCTTCACATACTGCTCTGCCATTTCGCGGCTGCCGCTGAAGCAGTGGAGCAGAACTCTGGCATCCTTCACCATCTGTCCGTTCGGACCTTTTCTCTTAGGGAACCAGCTGCAGCGTTCGTCGCTGAAAGCGCCTTCTTCTTTCAGTATGTCCATGCATTCCTGGTCTGCTTCGCGGGAATGAATGACAATCGGCATCTTCAGTTCGTTTGCCAGCTGGATCTGGCGGCGGAACCAGTAGCGCTGTACATCCGGTTCGGACAGGTTGTAGTGATAATCCAGTCCGATTTCACCGATAGCCTGCACTTTGTCCTTCTTTGCCAGGCTCTTGATCATCAGCAGAACGTCTTCGTCCAGAGTCTTTGCATCGTGGGGATGCACGCCAACCACAGCGTAGCACCACGGCAGAGCCTTCGCATGTTCCACTGCCTTCAGGGAGCTTCCCAGGTCAAAACCGATATCGCAAACGTACTTTACATCAGATGCTTCGATTTCTTTATAAAGCTGCTGCAGATATGCTTCTTTCATATCTTCGTTATTTAAATGTGTATGGGAGTCAAATAACATGTTTTTCCCCTTTCTCATAAAAGTGAAAATGAGAGGGCAACTTCCATTGCCCCCTCTTCATTATCTTTTTATTAGCTTACTGCGTTTCCGTCTTCAGCTTCTGTGGTTACGATTTCCAGCTTTTCGCCGTTGTCAGCGAAGAGGATCATACCCTTGGATTCCATGCCGCGCAGTGCTCTTGGCTTCAGGTTCGCTACTACGATAACCTTCTTGCCTTCCATTTCTTCCGGCTTATAGTGTTCTGCCACACCGGATACGATCTGGCGTGTTTCGGTACCCATCTTCACCTGGAATACCAGCAGCTTGTCAGCCTTCGGATGCTTTTCTGCTTTCATGATAGTGCCGACTCTCAGGTCGATCTTATCAAAATCTTCATAAACGATTTCAGGCTTCAGTTCCAGTGGAATGTTTTCTTCCTTTGGACCTTCCTTAGCTTCAACCAGTGCAGTCAGTTCTGCCAGTTCCTTTTCGATGTCAAGGCGTGGGAAGATTGCATTGCCCTTCTTCACCTGTTCACCGTACATCATGTCGAATGTGAAGGCATCTTCCCAAACAACATCGCTGAACCACAGACCCATCTGCTTTCTGATTTCCTTGGAAGTGGTGTGCATGAACGGATAAATCAGGATGGATACAATACGCAGAGCTTCTGCCAGGTTGTGCATTACAGTATCCAGTTCTGCCTTCTTTTCTTCGTCCTTTGCCAGGATCCAAGGAGCCTTTTCGTCGATATACTTGTTAGCTCTTCTTACTACGGTCCAGATTTCTTCCAGTGCCATGTTGAAGGCGAACTTGTCCATCTGTGCTTCTACCTTTGCTGCTGCGCCGGTAGCAATTGCCTTCAGGTCGCGGTCAATATCGTCTTCAGTAGTGGATGCAGGAACATTTCCGCCGCAATACTTTTCGATCATGGATACGGTTCTGGAAACCAGGTTGCCCAGGTCGTTTGCCAGGTCGTAGTTCATTCTCTTCAGCATTACTTCGTTGGTGAATACGCCGTCCTGACCGAAGGTGTATTCTCTCAGCAGGAAGTACTTCAGAGCGTCGATTCCGTATCTATCAATCAGTACAACAGGGTCTACCACGTCCTTACCCTTCGCAGCCTTGGACTTGGAAACCTTTTCACCGCCCAGCAGCAGCCAGCCGTGACCCAGAACCTGCTTTGGCAGAGGTTCTTCAATACTCATCAGCATAGCAGGCCAGATGATGGTGTGGAATCTTACGATTTCCTTACCTACCAGGTGAACGTTTGCAGGCCAGTACTTATCGTACAGCTCGCGGTCATCTTCAAAGCCCAGTGCAGTGATATAGTTGGACAGTGCATCCAGCCATACGTAGATTACATGCTTTCCGTCGATTGGAACCGGTACACCCCAGTCAAAAGTAGATCTGGAGATACACAGGTCTTCCAGGCCCTGCTTAACGAATGCGATCATTTCGTTTCTTCTGGAATCCGGCTGCAGGAATTCCGGATTGTTTTCGAACAGGTCGATCAGCTTGTCTGCGTACTTGCTCAGCTTGAAGAAGTATGCTTCTTCCTTAGCAGGCTGTACCGGTCTGCCGCAGTCAGGACAGCAGCCGTTTACCAGCTGGGATTCTGTCCAGAAGGATTCACAAGGTGTGCAGTATAAACCTTCGTATTCACCCTTGTAGATATCGCCCTTTTCGTACATCTTCATGAAGATGTTCTGTACTCTCTTAACATGACGTTCTTCAGTTGTTCTGATGAAGTCGTCATAGGAAATTTCCATGGTTGCCCACAGCTTCTTGATACCGTCAACTACTTCGTCAACGTAAGCCTGTGGAGTTACGCCCTTGGCGTCTGCCAGTGTCTGAATCTTCTGGCCGTGTTCGTCAGTACCGGTCAGGAATCTAACATCGTAACCTGCCAGTCTCTTAAATCTTGCCATTGCGTCTGCCATTACGGTGCAGTATGTGTGACCGATGTGCAGATTGCTGCTTGGATAGTAAATCGGGGTTGTAATATAATAAGTACCCTTTTTTTCTGTCATTGTTTTAAGTCTCCCTTCATCTCCCTCTCGAATGAGAGAGGGCAGTTATCTGGTGCCGCATTCTGCGCGGCCTCGCTAACTTATAGAATACCACAATTTCAATACTTTCGTCAATCCATCGGCAAAAGATATATGTCCATCATCTGTAAAATGCACCCCATCATCGGTCAGGCTAAAGCCCCACTCAATGGCATCGGCAAAACGAACATCCATCTCGCCAGCCAGCTGCTCATAAAGTCCCGGCAGTTTCTCCGACTCTTCGATATACCTTTGATCCGGCACCCAGTATCCCTTCCGGAAGCTGACCGGTGCGATGATGAGAATCTGTCGGCCCGGTGCTTCCATCTTCACTGCACCCAGAAACCGTTTCATTTTCATTGCAGTCTTCTCTGCACTGAGCCCGTCCAAAAGCACATCATTGCTGCCCAGCATGATAATAATCAGATCCTTCTGGCCGCCCGCACATCCTGGTTCTGTGACCGCAGCAAGCTGGCCTGCCACACCCTCCGCGGACTCCCAGCCATTGTCCGGGATTTCCCGGCCGTTCTGTCCGGCGTTGAATATTTTGCAGAATTCCGGCAGCGTATTTCCTACCAGATCCACCCAGCATCCGCCTGCACTGTACCGCAGCGTTAAGCCGCCGTGGGGGTCATAGCCATAAGTATTAGAATCTCCATAGCAGATGATTTTCATTTTGCAACCTCCAGATTATTTATACTGTCCAGAACATTACTGACGGCCATCAAATCGATACTTTCATTCATACCATCAGTGGTCAGAATCAGGTTCTGTCCCGGCACAATTCCGTTATGCGGACAAAGCTTCAGTTTCAACATTTTACGTTCCAGATAGTCTTCCATATCCAAAAGCCCCAGGTGTTCCCAGTAAATCCAGGTAACATCCGGTGACTGTTCGTTTTCGCAGAGAATGAAATCCGGATACACTACATGCAGATTTCCCTCTTCATCATACAATATAACTCTCTTTTCGTACATTATATAATATCCGCGGCTGTATGCAAGTTCTGCTGCTGCAGCTTCGATTCGTGACCGCACAATCAATCCGAAACTTGTCCGATGTTTCAAATGTTCCGGATGATATGGATTCTCCGACTGCGTGAACCGGTTTCCGCCGCCGGGTTGTGCCTCGCGCATCTGATTCAGATCCTCCTGCTTATTGCGGTATGCCGGTGATAATGATTCTTCCAGCGCTGCTGGGTCATAAGGCTGATACACTGCCATCAGCCGCTCCAGTGCTTTCAGGTTCTGCTCCAGTACTTTTATGCCGGATTCACAAAGCTTCCGTTTCCTCAGGCTGTGGAGAATACGATAATTTTTCCTGGAAAGGTATTTCGCTTTTCCTGTGTCTTTATTTACAGCATAGTAGGCATTCTCCGACTTTTTAGACAATCTGTATTTACAGTATTTTTCGGTACTGTCCTTCCCATTCACATATTGTCGGAGAAAAATACGTTCTGTCTCCATTTCCTGCTCTAAAATATGTTTAAAATCCATTTTATCCCTCTAAAGATTAAATCTCCGCTCGTTTATGGAATTATTATACTGTAAATTATTGTATATTTCAATTATTTTCTCAGTGAGTCTTCTGTTGACCATCCCAAATCATATATTTTTTTATTTTAGGATGGGGGCGATTCTTTATTACCTGGTACATTCTTCCAGTTCAGCCCCTCTTTCGACATATTTCGATTGATTTTGACACCGTTTGCTATCATTTCACCGTATAAATTTAACTAAATTTCTC
>JAFYKS010000098.1 GCA_017537495.1 Bacillota bacterium
ATTACAGTACGCCTCCTTGTTAATTTCATAGATAGTTAGATTATAAAAGTTTCACACTGCCAGGTCAAGGGTAATGTTAGTGTATAAAAAGATTGTATTTTCGTTGTGAAACTGATACAATTATAGATTATATACCAAGATTTTCACTCACGGAGGTAAATGATAATGAAAAAACATCGCATTGAAACCATCTGCATCCAGGGCGGCTACAACCCTAACAACGGTGAACCAAGACAGCTGCCAATCTACCAGAGCACAACCTTTAAGTACGACACCAGTGCGGAAATGGGTAAGCTCTTTGACCTGGAATCCGACGGTTATATGTACTCCCGTCTGGCCAACCCTACCTGTGACGCAGTAGCGAAAAAGATTGCAGCCCTCGAAGGCGGCTCTGCAGCAATGCTGACAAGCTCCGGCCAGGCTGCCAACTTCTACTCTGTCTTCAACATTGCAGGCTGCGGCGACCACGTGGTAGCATCTGCAACCATCTACGGCGGAACCTTTAACCTGTTCTCCGTAACCATGAAGAAGATGGGCATCGAATTTACCTTCGTAAACCCAGACTGCAGCGACGAAGAGCTGGAAGCTGCATTCCAGCCAAACACCAAGGCAGTCTTTGGGGAAACCATCGCAAACCCTGCACTGAGCGTGCTGGATATTGAACGTTTTGCCAAGGCAGCCCATGCACACGGCGTACCTCTGATCGTGGACAATACCTTCGCTGCAGCTGTAAACTGCAGACCAATCGAATGGGGCGCAGACATCGTTACCCACTCCACCACAAAGTACATGGAAGGTCACGCAGCAACCATCGGCGGCTGCATCGTAGATGCGGGCAAGTTCGACTGGATGGCTCATGCGGACAAGTTCCCTGGTCTGACCACACCGGACGACAGCTACCACGGCGTGGTATATGCAGAAAAGTTCGGACTGGGCGGTGCCTTCATCACCAAGTGCGTGGCACAGCTCATGAGAGACTTCGGTTCCACTCCATCTCCGCAGAATGCATTCCTGCTGAACCTGGGTCTGGAATCCCTGCCGGTAAGAATGGAACGCCACTGCTCCAACGCGCAGAAGATGGCAGAATTCCTGGAAGCTCACGAAAAAGTGGCATGGGTAAACTACCCTGGCCTGCCTTCCAATAAGTACTACGAAACAGCACAGAAGTACCTGCCGAAGGGTTCCTGCGGCGTAATCAGCTTCGGCGTAAAGGGTGGCCGCAGCGCTGCTGAAGAGTTCATGGCTCACATGACTTTAGGCAACATCGAAACCCACGTAGCGGACTCCCACACCTGCTGCCTGCACCCTGCAAGCTCCACTCACCGTCAGATGTCTGACGAGCAGCTGGCTGCAGCCGGCGTTCCTGGCGACATGATCCGTCTCTCCATCGGTCTGGAAAACATCGAAGACCTGATTGAAGACGTAGCTGGTGCACTGGAACACATTTAACATACTATTCGAAGACATTTTAAAAGGACGTTCTCATCACGGGAACGTCCTTTCTGTTTCATATTAATTTTTCTTCCACGGAACCTTCGGCAGGAAATCAGGCATCTGATCCTGGGCACTGTGAAGCAGCAGAGACATGGTATCCAGAACCATTTTTTTCGTTTCCGGATCCAGATTTTTCACAGTCTTAAGAATGATTCCGGAATTCTTCAGAATATCATGGCGCATTTCTTTAAAGGAGTTGGCATTTGTGGATCCCAGGATTGCAAAAATTGCATTCACAAAGGCCTCCCTCTGTGCAGGTTCTACACGCCCCATCCATTCTTTCAGAGTCTTATCCCAGAAAACACTGCTTTCCTTCACCGCACTGAGCCGGACAAAATCCGGTCCCTGCACGCTCCAGGAATACAGGTCGTGCTGCAGCGGTCCGACCTGGCGGCTGTGTACTACTACATAATCCTCCACATGATCAAACATCATTCCCACGATGGAAGACTGGGGTACGAAAGAGTGAAGCCGCCCATCCAGCAGCTGATAATGGTCTTTTGTTACAATCGTACCGTCATATCCCGGACTGTCGTTGCAGTAAACCCCCGTAATTCTGCTCCGCAGGCTGTCCTCACAGAACATGGCTGCATAAAGAGCCAGATTTCCCCCTTTGGAATGTCCGCCCATCCAGATTGGTCCTTCAAGCAATTCCGTTTCCTTCTCAAAATACGCCACTGCATCAATCTGTGCCGGAACCGGAGTTGTGAAACTCATATTCAGATCTTCATTCCAGCCCACCAAAGTATTGTCTGTTCCACGGTATACAATGAATGCCCCTTCTGGCATCAAAACCGTTACAGCAGAAAACTGCTTTTCCTGCTCCAGGTCAATCAGATTCACATAATCCCGAAGCTTCAGACTGCCGAAACGCCGGGACTGCGCCATGGCAGGAAACAGCTCACGGTCCTTCGCCATGTGGAAATACGGATTCGCCCCCTGCTCCAGATTGCTCCATAAACGCTTCTGAGCTTCTGCCAGAGTAATCTCTCCATTTTCTTCTTCCTTCCACAGACCGTCAAACGGAAAATATGCCATCTGTGAAAAAATCAGGCTGTCCACGCAGTTTAGCGGTACCTGGTCAAAAGTCAGATCCCCTCTCCAGTTTATATAATCAAAAATATCTGACATAAAAATTCCCCCCTATATTACAAACTAAAACATGCCAATACTCTTAAACAGGAATATCCACC
>JAFYKS010000013.1 GCA_017537495.1 Bacillota bacterium
GACTGTTTGCTGGAAAAGGCCAGACCGAAGCCAACCGGAAAGCTGGACGGCGTCCACTGCGAAGGTCTGACCCACAGGGAGGCTCTGGTGCTTCTGCGTTGTGAAATCCCGGAACAGAACGCGGACATTTTTAAGCTGGCAGAAGAAATCAAGATGGCATACTACGGCAACCGTATCGTCATGTTTGCACCGCTGTACCTGTCCAACTACTGCGTCAACGGATGCCTCTACTGTCCATATCATCTGAAGAATAAGAACATCGCCAGAAAGAAGCTGACTCAGGAAGAGGTGAAGGCGGAAGTGATTGCACTGCAGGATATGGGCCACAAACGCCTGGCTATCGAAGCGGGCGAAGACCCGAAGATGAATCCGATTGAGTATATTCTGGAGTGCATCGATACCATCTACAGTGTGAAACACAAGAACGGGGACATCCGCCGTGTCAATGTAAACATTGCTGCGACAACGGTCGAAAATTATCGAAAGCTGGCGGATGCGGGAATCGGTACCTATATCCTTTTCCAGGAAACTTACCATAAGGAAAGCTACGAACACCTCCATCCGACCGGACCAAAGCACGATTATGCCTACCATACGGAGGCCATGGACCGTGCTATGGAGGGCGGAATTGACGACGTGGGCCTTGGCGTTCTCTTTGGCCTGGAACTGTATAAGTATGAATTTGCCGGTCTGCTGATGCATGCAGAGCACCTGGAAGCAGTACATGGCGTTGGTCCTCACACCATCAGTGTGCCCCGCGTAAAGAAGGCGGATGACATTGATCCGGATATGTTTGATAACGGAATCAGTGACGAATTGTTCATCAAACTGGTGGCCTGCATCCGTATTGCGGTGCCTTATACCGGCATGATTATGTCTACACGTGAGTCTGCCGAAGTCCGCGCAAAGACACTTAAGGTGGGGATTTCCCAGATTTCCGGTGCTTCCAGAACATCTGTGGGTGGCTATACGGAGGAAGAACGGCCTCATGACTCCGAACAGTTTGACGTGTCCGACCAGCGTACACTGGACGAAGTAGTGGGATGGCTTATGGATATGGGTTATATTCCTTCCTTCTGCACCGCATGCTACCGGGAAGGCCGCACCGGCGACCGGTTCATGTCTCTGCTGAAAACCGGTCAGATGATCAACTGCTGCCATCCGAATGCTTTGATGACATTATCCGAGTTTTTGGAAGATTATGCATCTGAAGAAACTCGTGAAACTGGTTATAAGCTGATTGAAAAGGAACTGGCAAACATTCCGAAGGAAAAGGTCCGTGCCATTGCGGCAGAAAATATCGAAGCCATCCGCAATGCCGGCGGCCGTGATTTCCGCTTCTAGGAGGTGCCTATGAGTTTTAACGAAACTGTATCTGCAGAACGGATTCATATTGGATTTTTCGGTCTGCGGAATGTCGGCAAATCCAGCCTGGTCAATGCAGTGACCGGTCAGAACCTTTCTCTGGTTTCAGATGTGAAGGGAACTACCACAGACCCTGTCCGCAAGGCCATGGAACTTCTGCCCCTTGGGCCGGTGGTCATCATCGATACGCCGGGAATCGACGATGAAGGCCAGCTGGGACAGATGCGTGTGGAGCGGGCACGCCAGGTGCTGCGGTATACTGACATCGCTGTCCTTGTGGCTGACGAATCAAAACATCTGCAGCCGGCTGACCGGGAGCTTCTGGACATGTTCCGCCAGCGGCAGATTCCGTATATCATCGCCTATAATAAATGCGACCTGCTGGATCATATTCCGGCTGAAAGTGACGGAAATGAAATCCATGTCAGTGCGAGAGAAGGCACTGGCATTCATGAACTGAAAGAGCGGCTGGGAAACCTGGCCAGGGTAAACGGAGAAAAACAGAAAAAACTGATTGGAGATCTGCTGAATCCGGGAGATCTGGTAATTCTGGTAACCCCGATTGATGAATCGGCACCAAAGGGACGGATGATTTTGCCGCAGCAGATGGTGCTCCGTGATGTCCTTGATGCAGGAGCCATGGCCATGGTCTGCAGGGAGACGGAACTGGAGCAGACACTGCGCTGCCTGGGGCCGGACCGAAGACCTCGTATGGTAATTACTGACTCTCAGGTGTTTGGGTATGTGTCAAAGATTATACCGGAGGACATTCCTCTGACCAGTTTCAGTATACTGATGGTGCGGTATAAGGGGAATCTGGAGGCGGCAGTTCATGGTGCCGTCCAGCTTAGCCGGCTGAAGGCCGGTGACCGGGTGCTGATTTCCGAAGGCTGTACCCATCACCGGCAGTGCAATGACATCGGTACGGTAAAGATGCCGGGCTGGATCTGCGGTTATACAGGACTGCAGCAGGGCGAAGATGGTATCCTTTTTGAATTCACTTCCGGAGGGCAGTTCCCGGATGACCTCAGCCCATACAGTCTCGTTGTCCACTGCGGCGGCTGCATGCTTAACGACAGGGAAATGGAGCACAGGACCAGACTGGCAGCAGCTTCCGGCATTCCAATGACCAATTACGGTATAGCCATCGCGCAGATGCATGGAATTCTGAAGCGAAGTGTTCAGATGTTTCCAGATGCACTGGATGCAATAGAAGATTAAAAATGAAGTGGCAGTCTCAAAATAAAATAATTTTGAGACTGCCACTTCGTTTACTTTATATTTCTACTTTATGTAAGAAGTTATTATCTTAAAGACTGAATTCCTGATATGGATACTGACAAGGTTGCGGAGAAACCCAAATTTTACCCTCTTCAGGCATAGAAATAATGGAAATTAAGGTGCGGAATTTCTCATGCGCTGGTCCGTCTTCATCGCAATGGCGGCATATGCTATCCGGATAACCGCGGTGGTCGGTTAACAGTTCTTTCATTACATCTACATCTATTTCACCGAAGTGTTCTTCCATCAGCTGCTTCATACGGTATTGGCGCAGGAATGTATCTGGGAAGGATGTCTGATCTGCCATATCACGATCCTGAAGGAAATGGGTCAAGAAATGATTAGAGTGGGTCATAATATCCCGATCTGGCAGCAAAATACCACATTTGTCTGGTGTTACTTCGACGTCCAGAATATCCCCATCTTTGCCGGCGATTAGATGATTCAGCGCGATGGCGTTCTGGCACTGCGTAATGCACCGGAGCGCATCGGGAACATTTTTGCTGAGAAGTGCCTTTTGTGCTGATACTACTGCAGGAACACCGACAATTGATTTTGGCCAGCAGAGAACATTTGCATAATGTGCAATTCCCAGGGAGTTGATACCGAACTGGAGCAGCTGCCCTGCAATTGAAGTACCGATGATTTCCGGACCATTTTCAGGTTTTAATTTCATTACAACCATGGCTGCACCATCAAACCAGTCAAAGTGCTGGCCCGCAATGGTTTTTCCGCCCTTTGTAGCTTTTCCGGATGCGGCAAAAGATGTACACCCGCCAATATATAAGGGACCTGTTACATCCATTTCAAAACTGCCTTGATGGAACAGTGCCTCATTTACAGAAATACCTGCACCTTCCGCAATGCCTTCTATCTCTTCCATAAACTCTGGTGCGTAAGCACAAATTGGATCTGCGAAAATGGATGACTTTTCTACAATGACATCCATTGGTGTGCCTGGCATAACCACAGACAGTGCATTTTCCCAGTATGCGTGCATATCCTTTATTTCTTCCCTGCATTCTTCGCCATACTGACGTCCGATTTCTTTCCATGTACCTTTAAATTCATGTAACGTAAAGCTGGTTTGCGATTTCATGGTTATCCCCCTTTATGTATATCTTAGCGGAATTTATGTGGCCATTATACACCCGAAGGAAGATATCGTCAAGTAAATTTTCAGAAAATTCAGTAAATAATGTTGTTTGAAACCAACGAAAAATATATTGCAAGATGAGAAAAATATGTTGACAATAAACAAAAATGGTAGTAACATAGCCGTAACAATCAAATATGTTGTACACAAAAATGCGATGAGCAGAAACCAGTAGGTTGGAAAGAACCTGGAGAGAGTTGCCGGTTGGTGCGAGGCAATGGGGGCGTCCTTCTCGAATTCATTCTGTTAGCAGTGCACTGAACAGGAGAAATCCTCTGTAGGATGCAACGGGAGTTCCCGTCACAGAACTAGGGTATGTCAGTACCCGATAAGGCTGTCACCGTGAGGTGACGGCGAACTGAGGTGGTACCACGGGATATTGATTTTCTCGTCCTCTGTATTCATAATCGGAATGCGGAGGGCGTTTTTGTTTCCCCTTTCTCACTCCGAAGCTCCAGAAAGGAAAGGTGGTTAACATGACACAGAACTATTATCAGAAAGAAATTGAAACCATGCAGAGGGAAGACATGAGAAAACTCCAGTCTGAAAAATTGGTGAAACAGGTAAAACACGTCTACGAAAACGTCCCTTATTACCGTAATCTCATGGACGAAAAAGGTGTGAAGCCGGAAGATATCAAGGGTATTGACGATCTCCACAAGCTTCCGTTTCTCAGTAAGGCAGATCTTAGGGATGCATATCCTTACGGCTTGCTGGCAACGCCTCTGGCAGACTGCGTGAAAATTCACTCCACCTCCGGCACTACCGGACGCCGGGTGGTAGCATTCTATACACAGAAGGATGTAGATCTCTGGGAAGACTGCTGTGCCCGTGCCATCACAGCTGCAGGCGGCACCAATGAGGACGTTTGCCAGGTTGCATACGGCTACGGTCTCTTCACAGGTGGTGCCGGCCTCAATGGCGGCTCCCATAAAGTGGGATGCTTGACCCTGCCTATGTCATCCGGCAATACCGACCGTCAGATTCAGTTCATGATGGACCTGCAGGCTTCCATTCTCTGCTGCACTCCTTCCTATGCCGCATATATCGGTGAAACCCTGAAAGAACAGGGATACAAACCGGAAGATATTCCTTTGAAGGCTGGGATTTTCGGGGCAGAACCCTGGACAGAAGAAATGCGACAGGGCATCGAAGCAACCCTGGGTATCAAGGCTTACGACATTTACGGCTTGACAGAAACCACAGGTCCCGGCGTAGCATTCGAATGCAGCGAGCAGTCCGGCATGCACATTAACGAAGACCACTTCTATGCAGAAATCATCGACCCTGACACTGGAGAAGTTCTGCCGGAAGGTTCCAAAGGCGAGCTGGTATTCACCTCTCTGGATAAGGAAGCATTCCCGCTTCTCCGGTATCGTACCCGTGACATTTGCATGCTTTCCCGCAAAAAATGCTCCTGCGGACGTACTCTCATCAAGATGGCTAAGCCGATGGGCAGAACCGACGACATGCTGATCATCCGTGGTGTAAACGTATTCCCTAGCCAGATTGAAGCCGTTCTGCTGAAGGAAGGATACGAACCAAACTATCAGATTATCGTCGACCGTGTAAACAATACAGATACTTTCGAAGTGAAAGTAGAAATGACTTCCGATCGTTTCACAGACAAGGTCCGCGATATTCTGGCTATGGAAAAAGCTCTGGCGGCTGCGATGAAGACTATGCTGGGCATCAATCCAACTATCCACCTGGTGGCACCAAAGTCCATCACCAGAAGTGAAGGAAAGGCAGTCCGTGTTATTGACAAGAGAAAACTCGTATAAACAGAGAAAGGAGAATTATCATGGCTATTAAACAGTTAACCATATTCGTAGAAAACAAGCAGGGTACCGTGGTTTCCGTTACAGAAACACTTTCGAAACAGAACATTAATCTTCGTGCAATGTCCATTGCAGAAACTCAGGAGTTCGGTATCCTTCGTCTCATCGTAAATGACGCAGCGACTGCAGCAAAAATTTTGGCTGAGGAAGGTCATCTCATCAAGATAACGGATGTAGTGGGTATTAAAATTGGCGATGAACCTGGCAGCCTTTCTGAAGCACTGAAGGTTTTAGATGAGCATAATATCAATATGGAATACCTCTACGCATTTATGTCCCGTACGGAAAAGCACGCCTACGTTGTAATTCGTGTTGAAGATAATGCATTAGCAGAAACCAAACTCTCAGCTGCAGGATTCAAGCTTATAACGCAGGAAGACGTAGAAAAATTATAGTCGATCCTTCTTTGAGGGTACACAGAGTGGTCTTCACCTGTTCCAGCTGCAGGATAGCAATATCCCGCAGCTCTTTTTATGCACAAATCCATTGAAAACCATTGAAAAACCACATGTTTTCACAGGGACGTCACTTGACATAATAAAGTAAGATTAGTATACTATAAAGATGGTAAAAACATAATGGGGGATTCTGTATTCTTTTACAAGAGGGCAGGATTTCCGCCTGAAAAGTCTGATGGGTGACCGTGCGAATTTTTGGCCCCGGAAGGCCGGACGGGAGATTTTGCCGAAAATTCAGAGGAAAGGAGGAAAAAACAATATGCTGAATAAAGTTTTCAGAGGAATTCTTGCGTTTGTAGGTGCACTGCTCGGTTTCGAAGTGTTCGATTTGCTGTATTTCCTGCTCAGTAAAACCAATACTTCCGGCAGCCCGCTTCTGGCAGAAGGCGCTCGCCTGTGGCTGCAGATCATTGTTGCAATTATATCCGGTATTATATTTTACAACCTGGCACCGGCACTGAACCGCAAGAGTAAGAAGATGGCCGACAACATCGGAAACGACCTTCAGACCATCTCCACCAACGATCTGCTGGGCGGAGTCGCCGGTCTGATCGTCGGTATGGTCCTGGCATTTCTGATTTCTCAGATTTATTCCGGAACCGGCATCGTTACCGGATCCCTGGAACTGACCATTACCATCTGCATCTACGTGATTCTCGGTTATCTGGGTCTGATTGTAGGGAACAAGA
>JAFYKS010000099.1 GCA_017537495.1 Bacillota bacterium
CCAGTTCTTCAGCCCGTTCACAAATTCCGCGGCACGGTCCGGTACACGGCTGCGGTAAATGGTCTCCAGTCTTTCATAAAAGAACTTGCTGTCGAAATCCGGGTCACCGGTCAGAAAGGCCTCCATAGATTCTTTCAGGACCGCCTGTCCTTCTTCCTCTTCCGGAATCCCTGCCGGATCGGCAAAGAAGGAAACCAGAGGCACATAGAGACCGCAGCCCCCGGCATAATCAGGAACCTCATCTGCGTGAATTTTGAGAAGGTAAGGACTGACTGCATCCAGCACGCCGTCAGTGACAATCAGTACACCGGCCAGCTCCTCTTCATAAACATCAATTTCCCATGCCTTATATCCAGCCCGGAGTGGAACCAGGCTGACACCGTCTTCTGCCTTCTGGCGCTTGGTGATTTCCATGACTTCCCCGAAGGCGGTCAGTCCGATGATGGCCCCGTCACCGCTGTGGGCGTAGATAATGCGTTTTCCGTCGTAGATGACCAGACTCAGGGTCGTATCAAAATTCTCAACCGGCAGGTTCTTCTCTTCAGCATAGCGGATGATGGTCTTCATGGTGTGGTTAAAAGCGGTACGAAGCATGGACTTGATGCTGATCACGCTGTAATCGTACGGCATATAGTCGCAGACGAAGTCCACTGCCGTCTTTACTGCCAGGGCAGAACCTTCTTCTGCCTGGGAACAGGAGCCGACGCCGTCAGCTGCTGCCCCTACGAACCAGCCGTTTTCCAGCTTGCGGATATAATGCGCATCCTGACATGTTTTTCCAGTCTGAAGATGAGATTTGCCGGTGATGCTGAATCCATAATTATAAATCATTGCGTTTCTCCTTTCTCTGTTTCACTTCTACCAGTCGTCCGGAATTCTTCTCATACCTTCCGGCAGATCCGGCAGCTGTACCTTTTCACCTACAGCACTGCAGGATACGATGCATAAGGACTTGCCAATCCAGTTGAACAGTTTGCCAAAGTCGTTTTCTTCCACTGCCACCTTACGCTTGGACAGACCGGAGAGAAATTCTTCATCCGCGCCTGGAACTGCACAGCTGAACCACTTCAGCTTGCCATATTGACCCTTAGACTCTTCTTCTTCAATACGCTGCTTCAGTGCGGTGGTATCATCAGTTGGTGCACCGTCTGTAATCATGAAGACGTGTCCCTGATAAGACGGGGTTCCCATGTCTCTGTAAAAGCGTCTTCTTTCTTTCAGCAGATCGATGGCCAGGCTTCCGCCTTCACCCATAGCTGTCAGGCCAGTGGCCTGCAGATGGGGTGCCTCGAACTGACTCAGAGGCACCCAGTCACATACCACATGGGCACCACTGTTGAATTCCACCACAGCAATGTCCACACGGGCTGCTGCAAACTCGTCCATCATCATCTGTTTCTTTAAGCCGGATACGGCCTCATTGAGGAGCTGAATCTTAGTCTTGGCACCTGCCAGGCTTCCCATGGAAGATGAGGTGTCCAGCAGCAGAACGAACGGCAGATGGGGTTCATTAGGATTGCGGATACTGTCATAAACCTGTTCTCTTAAGTCTGCAAATGCTCCCTTTTTTACCTGATTTAAAAAACTCATAATGTTTCTCCTTTCATTCATCCATTTCATTCATCGATTTACTTACCATTCATCGGGCATCTTTCTCTCACCCATGGCTTCCAGATCAACGGATCCGGCTCCGGAGAAATATTTCTCCTCCCAGTCCAGCCAGCTCATATCCGGTTCTGGAATGTTCAGGTGCTCTGTTGCAATGTCGATGATACCTTCTGCATTCAGGTATGGCATCATCATGCAGGCATCCATATATGTGCGGAAGGCCTTTTCATTAAAGCGGGTTTCTCCATCAAAGGTATAGGCATAC
>JAFYKS010000100.1 GCA_017537495.1 Bacillota bacterium
AAGAATTTCTTCACCAGGACGGCGGCTGCGGAACGTATTTCCTTCCACGATTACATGCGGAATCGCCTCAATAAACATCATCAGATAATCTGTCAGTTCTGCACGGTCTTCTTCATGTTCCAGGAAAGTGAAGTTATTCTGCATTTTCTCAGGAGTAACGGTTTCTCCCATTTCCAGAGATTCCCGGAACTGCTGCTGGGTACATTTGGCGTAATTGTATTCGAAAGAAGGTATTTCCATACCGCCCAGTTCCTTTATCTGTTCCTCGTCTTCCATCATCATTACAACGCGGACTGCTTCACGCTCTGCTGTAACGAGACAGGTTACAGGAATGTTCTTAACCACATTGACGAAAGAGCCTTCTCCAAATGTATGATACAATGCACTCCACACCCCTCTGCTGGTCAGAGAGTTATACATATCCGGATGTTCCGGCTGTTCAGGACGTTTTTCTTCCTGCTTTATGGTTTCAGGTTCAGCTTCCGGTTCCGGAGTAATGATTGCAGGCTCAGGAGTAACTGGTACAGGGTCCGGATTAACTGTAGCCGGTTCCGGTTTCTTTGCTGAAAAGGAATTGTCAAAAGCCAGCTGTGCCTCGAACTTGTTATCCACAGCAACAATATTAATGATATAATTATCACTTCCAGCAGGAATCTTAAGCCCATCGAATTTCTGTTTTAAAATCCCAAACTCCATATTAAAAACGTGCATGGAATTATCAACGGTTACAGAGACACTCTTATCTACAGCAACTGATCCTGCATCAATTCCATCAATAAAAAGACGAATCGGTGCATAGAATCCCAGCTTTCCAGTCTTTCTGTTAATTGTAATTGTTCTGCTCATGACAATTCCTCCCTATTTCTTTAAAATCACCTTCAGGCTCTGAATCAGATCCTGATGTGTAATATCCTTCGGATCAAACTTCATAATATTAAATGCCACCTGCATCAGCGTGCCCTGAAGTGCTACCGCAATAATAGTGCCTACACCAATCGGACCATCCAGCAGCCAGCCGAGAATAAATACAGTAATCAGAATAGCAGTACCGATATATCCGACTTTTACCTTCGGAATCTTCTTGCTGATACCTACCAGCATACTGTCACGTGGGCCGCAGCTGAGGCCAGCCTGCATATAGAGATACTGGGAAAAGCCCATGATGAAAAGACCAATCAGCATGAGGATTATGCCGACAATCATATTTTGCTGAGCAGGAACCAGGTTCAGCCAGTTCATCAGGTCTACAGTCTTGCCTACCACAACCGCATCCAGCAAAGTTCCGATACCGATTCGCTCTTTCAGCACAAACACGTCAATCAGAATGATGATAATGGACGCCGCTATGGAAATGTTTCCGTACTGAATTCCTGTTACTTTATTAATTCCAAGATAGAACGTATCCCAGGGCGCTACCCCGATATTGGCCTGAATGGTCAGGTATACACCCACACCAAAGCCGAAGAGGCCAAAAGCCGCCAGCAGACTGTTTTTCAGAATGCTGATCAGGGACTGATTCTGTTCTTTATGTAAATTGCTCATTGAATTAAATTACCCCTGTTTCTTTCAAATGTTTCAGGAAGGTTTCGCAGCCTTCC
>JAFYKS010000004.1 GCA_017537495.1 Bacillota bacterium
GATGATCTGGTCAATCAGTTCTGCGGGTACGGCATCAGGTTTGAATGCGCGGATGCTTCGTCTTTCTTTCATTGCTTTTAATACTTCATTCATATTTCGGACCTCCAGTCGTTTGTTGTCGAATATTGGTTTCAGTATAGCACAGTTTTTCGATTATTTCATGGAAAAATGGCGGAAACTGTGGTATGATATTCGGTAGTCTTCGGACTGACAGATTTTGATAAGTGAGGTATGAAACGATGGCAATTATGCAGTTAACAGATAATATTAAAAACTGCAACGGATGTGCAGCATGTCAGATGGCCTGCAAAACCCGTGCAGTTAAGATGATTGTAAATGAAGAGGGCCGCAAGGTGCCGTTCATCGATGAAAAGGCATGCAACAAGTGCAACGCCTGCCGTATGTACTGTCCTTTATATATGCCGGTGGAACTGCCGGAATTCAAGGACTGGTATGAGTTCGATGAAAAGTATATGGAGCGCGACATGGCTCAGGTGTACCGTGAAACCAGCCGCAGCGTAAAGAACGGTCAGTTTACTGAGTTCGTGGGCACTCTGTGTCAGATTGCGGCGCTGAAGTCTCTCATGGGAGACCGTCTGCGTCCGAACCTGAAGATTTATCCTCTGGCATGCACACCGGAAACTCAGGCTGCACACGGCTGTAAGGACTGCGTGTTCTATAAGTAGACTTCGGGTTCTATGTTGTTATAGAACGGTCCGGCAAAATCATAGAATTTCTGCATGGCCTGTGTAAAGACCGCATTTTTACGCCACACGAAGCCAAGCTGCCGCTTATCCGGCGGATTGGTAATGGTGAGATATTTTACATTGCTGTACTCACACTTCAGTGCGGACAGACGGGTTGTTACCATGACCCCGTAGTTGTCTGACACCATCTGGTCACGGAGTGTGTAGTCGCAGACCATAGCAACTTTTGGTTTGAAGCCAGCTTTCTGGTAAAGTTCAGAGATGAACTGCTGGAGGCTGGTTTCTTCGTCCAGATTAATAAAATGTTCTGAAGCACACTGGCTCAGATCCACTTCTTTCTGTTTTGCCAGTGGGTGGGACTCATGCACCAGCAGCACCATGTCATCCTCGTAGAGGGTACGGTGCTGTATTTTTTTATTGTCATGATTCTCAAGCCCGTTGATGGCACCCAGGTAAAGGTCAAGTTTACCGTCAATCAGATCGTTGATGTAGCGGTGACCTTCCACAGAGTAGCGGTTGATGCGGATGTCAGGGTTTTCTGCACTGAAGGCACTGAAAATCTCAGTCCAGATATATGGGCTGAGAACTCCAAGATTGATGTAGTTGTCGGACATATTCCGCATGGTATCCAGGGCGCGGCGGCCGTTTTCCATGGCAAGAAATGCCTCTTCGATATAGTCGCGGTAGACGCGGCCATATTCGGACAGCTCAATGTTGCGGCCCTGACGCACGAAAAGAGGAACGCCAAGCTCTGCTTCCAGTTTCTTGATGGTAGAGCTGAGGGATGGCTGGGAGATGTTGAGCATGTCTGCAGTTTTGGATACGTGCGGGGTCCTTGCAAGCTGCAGGAAATATTTCAGCTGGAGAAGTTCCATAGGTGCCTCCTTTTTTATATTAATTATAAATTTTAATTTATGATTATATAACTAATTATATCTTGGACTTAATGAAAAATCAATGATATTCTTTTAACATGAAATACTGATTTTAACAAAATTCGTTTTGTAGAAAATAAGGAGGTCTGTATGGATAAAAGAACCATTCGAATTGGTGTTGACGTAGGCGGTACCAACACCGATATTTGTGCGATTGACGAGAATACCGGAGAACTGATGGTATATAAGCTTCCATCTTCTCTCCACGACCAGTCTGTTGCTGTAGTAGAAGGTGTAAAGGTCATTGCTGAAGAGTATGGCTTTGAAGGAGAAGATGTAAGCCGTTTCATGCATGGTACTACCGTAGCTACTAACGCCATTTTGGAAGGCAGAGGTGCCAAGACTGCGCTGGTAACCACCGGTGGTTTCAGAGACCTGCTGGAAATCGGCCGTCAGAAGCGTCCGGACCTGTATGACCTGCAGGCAGATAAGGTAAGAACTCTGGTAACCAGAGACTGCCGCTATGAAATTGGGGAAAGACTGAACTGCAAGGGTGAAGTTGTCCGCGAAATCAGCGTAGAAGAAGTGGAAAAAATCGTAGATTCCATCAAGGAACAGGATGCAAAGGCTGTCGCAGTTATGCTGCTGAACGCATATCTGAATCCGGAAAACGAAGCTACTGTAAAGAAGATTATTGAAGAAAAGTATCCGGAAGCATTCCTGACTGTATCCAGCGACCTGTCCAAGCAGTTCCGTGAATACGAACGTCTCTGCGGTACTGTTCTGAACTCTTTCGTAGGTCCTGAAGTTAAGAAGTACATGGATAACCTGAAGAAGACTCTGGAATCTATTGGAATCAAGAGTACATATATCAACCATTCCAACGGTGGTCTGATGTCCATCGATGAATCCATGAAGTACCCTGTTAAGACCGCTTTATCCGGTCCTGCAGCAGGTGTAGTAGGTGCTCAGTATATTACAGACCTGATTAATGAAAAGGATCTGATTACAGTAGATATCGGCGGTACCAGCACAGACATCAGCCTGGTTGTAGACGGCCGTTTCGAAGCTTCTGATGAAAAGACCATCAGCGGATACCCTGTAAGAATTCCATCCATCGACATTTCCACCATCGGTGCCGGCGGCGGCAGCATCGGCTGGATTGACAGCGGCGGAATCCTGAAGGTAGGTCCTCAGAGTGCAGGTGCGTTCCCTGGTCCTGCATGCTACAACAGAGGCGGTGTGGAAGCAACCATCACTGACGCCCGTGTAACCTTAGGCCACCTGAATAATGAAGTGCTTCTGGGCGGACGTCTTCCTATCAAGAGCGAACTGTCTAAAGAAGCTGTTGGCAGACTGGCAGAAAAAATTGATATGGAACTGCTGGAAACTGCAAGAGGTATCATCTCTGTCAGCAACTCCAACATTATTAAGGAAATCAAGAACGCAACCGTAGCCAAGGGTTACAACCCAAGTGACTTCTGTCTGGTAGCATTCGGCGGTTCCGGTCCGCTCCATGCAGCTGAACTGATCGACGAAATGATGATCAAGAAGGCTCTGATTCCGAAGACTCCTGGTCTGCTGGCAGCATACGGACTTCTGACAGAAAACATGAGACGAGATTTTGTTCAGACCTTCGTAATGGATCTGTCTGAAGACTGCGCTTCCATCCTGGAAAAACAGTTCACAGCACTGGAAAATGACGCAGATGCATGGTTCGAAGAAGAGCAGATTCCTCAGGAAATGCGCAGCCGCGAATACTTCCTGGATATGAGATACAAGGGACAGAACCATGAAATCAGAGTTCCAATCGAAGCAGAGGATATCAAGTCTGCAGCAACTCTGGCAGCAGCTTATACAAAGGCTTACGAAAGACTGTACTCCTTCAGCTCTGATGACATGATTCAGATTGTAAACTTCGGCCTGTCCGCTATCGGCGACATCGTATACCCTGTCATCACAAAGGACGAATACGCAGGTGAAGACGCAAGTGCAGCAATCATCGGCAGCAGACATGTTTACGAAGGAAACGGAAAGTTTGCAGATTACATCCTCTATGACAGAGATAAACTGAGAAACGGCAATATCATTCAGGGTCCTGCTATCATTGAACAGATGGACAGCACCACTATCGTCCTCTCCAACCAGAAGGCGACTGTGGATGAATACCTGAACATGATGATTGAACGTAAATAAGGTGGAGGTGAGGACCATGAAAGAAATCAATTCCATAACATTAGAAATTATCGCCAACAGTATCACTTCCATCGCAGAACAGATGGGGGTAATCCTGGCGAAGACCGGTTACAGTACTAACATCAAGGAAAGAAAAGACCTGTCCGTAGCAGTATTCAGCCCTGATGGCAAGCTGCTCTCTCTGGCACAGCATATTCCTCTGCACTTCAGCTCCCTGTCCGGCGCTGTAGAAGTACTGACCGAAAAGTATAAAAAAGAAGACATCCACGAAGGCGATATCTTCATCGCAAATGACCCATATACCGGCGGCGGTTCTCATCTTCCGGACATAGTACTGCTGAAGCCTGTTTTCTACGAAGGCAAGCTGGTAGCGTTCATGGTTAATACCGGACATCATGCAGACAAGAGCCGCAAGGGTCCTACCATCTACGATGAAGGCCTGAGAATTCCTCTGATTAAGCTCTACGACCGCGGCGAACTGGTACAGGACGTAATGGATATCATTATGCTGAACTTCCAGATGAAGTACGAACGTCAGGGCGACATCAACGCACAGATTATCACCAACCAGTACGGTGCAGACAAGCTGGTGGAACTGATTGATAAGATCAGCCTGGAAACTTACGAACAGTTCTGTGTGAAGTGGCTGGAATATGGTGAAAAGAAGGCACGAATCGCGATTTCTGAATTACCGGACGGCGAATACTGCTTCGAAGACTATATGGACGATGACGGCGCCGGCCAGAAAAATATTCTGATTAAGACCAAGGTAAAGATTGAAGGCGACCAGATTACCTTCGACTTCACAGGCACTGCACCGCAGTCCACAGGTCCGCACAACTGCGTACCATGTGCACTGAAGGCGACTATTTACTACTCCATGCTGGCTCTGCTGGATAGTACCATCCCTGCCAACTCCGGATTCTTTGACAGTATTAACATCGTTGCAGAACCGGGCAGCATCGTATGGGCACAGGAACCTGCTCCAACCTCTGACCGTGAAACAACCACTCAGAGAATCGCAGACGTTATCTTCGGTGCTTTTGCACAGATGGATCCAAAGCGCGTATGTGCAGCCGGAAACGGTGCAATGAGCTATTTCTTCTTCACCGGTACAGACAAGAGAAACGGCAACCCTTACGTTTACGTAGAAACCATCGGCGGCGGCTCCGGCGCAAGATTCAACAAGGACGGTATGGACGCAGTCCATGTACATATGACCAATACTTCCAACCTGCCGGTAGAAGCTCTGGAAATGGAATACCCTCTGATGGTTGAAAAATATGCACTTTCCGAAAACAGCGGCGGTGCCGGCAAGTACCGCGGCGGTATGGGTATCGTGAGAGCAATCCGTATCCTGGAAGAAAGTGAAGCATCTGTTCTGATCAGTGCTGCAACTGACAGAGCTGCAATCAAGCCTTGGGGCCTGGAAGGCGGCCAGGAAGGCGGCAACGCAAGCATTAAGGTTTACAGAAACGGCGAAGTGATTCTGGACAATCCAAAGCCGCGTAATGTACAGCTTCAGAAAGACGATATCGTTGAAATGATAACTGCAGGAGCAGGGGGTTATGGCCCTGTTTCTGAAAGAGATCCTGAACTGCTTAAAAAAGAATATAAGGAGGGAATTATCGACGACAAGTGGCTTGAAGAAGCAGGCATCAGCATCGAGTTATAAATTGTTTTAGGAGGTAAAGACATGACTAAGAAAGAATATGCTGGCGTAAATCTGCCGGTGGCCCTGCTTACCTTCGCTGCAGTAGCAGCGGTAATGGCTGTGGGCCTTGCAATCTTAAAACTTAACACTATGGTAACCTTTATTCTGGCTTTCATCACCGTAGTTGTCATCGCATTCTGCACAGGAATGAGCCTGGAAAAACTGGAAGAAGTTATTTTAACCGGTTTTAAGAAGTCAGCGCTCGTAGGTATGATTTTTATCGTAGTTGGTATGCTGGTAGGTTCCTGGATTATTTCCGGTATCGTACCTTCCATCATCTACTATGGCCTGAAGATCTTTACTCCATCTTCCTTCCTGGCACTGGGCTTCGTAATCGGATGTATCGTATCCTTCTTTACCGGTTCATCCTACGCAGCTCTGGGTACTGTAGGTATCGCATTTATGGCTATCGGTTACGGTATGGAAATCAATCCGGCTCTGACAGCTGGTATGTGCGTATCCGGTGCTCTGTTTGGTGACAAAATGTCCCCATTCTCCGATACTACCAACATGGCCCCTGCTACTGCAGGAACAGATGTTATCTCCCACATCAAGTCCATGTTCTGGACTGTAATTCCAACATTCGTGATTTCCATCGTTGCATACTTCATCATGGGTATGAAGTATAACAATGCGAGCGAAGAATCCCTGCAGGGTCTTCAGGATATTATGAACACACTGGATGAAACCTTTAACATTTCTCTGTTACTGCTGATTATTCCTGTATTAACAATCGTACTGGTTGTGAAGAAGGTTCCTGCAATGCTGGCACTGCTGATTGGCGCACTGGCAGGTGCAGTAGTAGCACTGATTGCACAGCCTCAGTTTACCTTCAACCAGGTTGTAACAGCCTTTGCATCCGGCTTCAGCGGTGAATTCGAAGTTGCAGCTGTAGCAAAGCTTCTGAATCGTGGTGGTGTAAACTCCATGATGAGTACACTGTGCTATACTATCTTCGCATTGGTGCTTGGTGAAATCATGTACGAAATGGGCGTTCTGGCAAGAATTCTCGATACAGTAAGAAATAAGATTGACAAGCCTCGTAATCTGATTATTGCTACACTGCTGTCCTGTCTGGCAACTGTAATGCTGACTACTTCCCAGTACATGGCAATCCTGCTCCCTGGTGAAGTGTTCCAGGATTCCTATAAGAAGGCAAAGGTTGCTCCTTACGTATTATCCAGAACACTGGAAGACGGCGGTACACTCTTCGCATTCCTGGTTCCATGGTCTGCAGCAGCAATCTATACTCAGGGTGTAATCGGCGTTTCCTGTCTGGAATATCTGCCATACGCATTCCTGCCTGTTCTCTGTCCTCTGATGGCAGTTGTATGTGCCGTAACTGGTCTGGGTGTTTACGATCTGGACGGTAAGATGCTGAAAGGACAGACTGGTAAGAAAGTTTCTTAATAAGTAAACATATTTACTAAGGAAGTAATGTCCCAAAATTCTTCTGACTGTGACAGAAGGGCTGACAGAAAGACTGTCAGCCCTTGCTGTTTTTTGCGCAGAAGCCTTGACAGGTGTACTTGAATGTATTATAGTGTACTTATCTAATAAGTACACTTGGAGGAAGGTCATGGAAATCATCATCAGCAGCAACTCCAGCATGCCAATCTACGAGCAGATTACCTCTCAGGTGAAGGCGCAGGTTATGGATGGCCGGCTGCAGCAGGGACAGTCTATTCCGTCTATGCGCGCCCTGGCAAAATCTCTGCACATCAGCGTTATCACCGTACAGAGGGCTTACGAAGATCTGCAGCGTGACGGCTTTATTGAGACCGTTGTAGGAAAGGGGAGTTTTATTTCTGCCAATAATAAGGCGTTATGGCAGGAAGAGCAGCAGCGGCTCATGGAGGAGCATCTGGCGAAAGCTGTGGAAATCGCCCGCAGATGCGGAATCAACGCAGAGCAGGTAAAAGCACTTACAGATTTGTTTTTTGAAGAGGAATAAGGGGGAGAACAATGAGCTATACAAATAATGCGCTGGAAATCCGAAACCTGTCGAAACATTATGAGGATTTTCAGCTGGATCACATTAACCTGACGGTACCTGCCGGAGCTATCGTAGGCCTTATCGGAGAAAACGGTGCCGGTAAGAGTACCACCATCAAGGCGGTCATGAACCTGATTCATAAAGACAGCGGTGATATCACCATCTACGGACAGCATCTGAAAGATGACCCGCAGAAGCTGAAAGAAGAAATCAGCGTGGTATTCGACGATATTCATTTTAATAAGAATTTCAATGCGAAAGAGATTGCGGCCATCTGCCGCGGTATTTATAAAAACTGGGATGACAGCTGTTGGAATGAGCTGATGGAACGTTTCAGCCTGCCCGTTTCCAAGAAGGTAAAAGATTTCAGTAAGGGCATGCGTGTGAAGCTGAACCTGGCCATCGCCCTGTCCCATCATGCGCGTTTGCTCCTTCTGGATGAGCCGACATCAGGTCTGGACCCTGTAATGCGTGATGATATCCTGGATATGTTCCTGGAGTTCATGCAGGACGAAAACCACGCCATTCTGATTTCAAGCCACATCACCAGCGACCTGGAGAAAATCGCTGACTACATTGCATTTATTCATCAGGGACGTATGATATTCTGCGAGCCGAAGGACGATCTGCTCTATCGCTACGGCGTAATCCGGTGTGGGAGGGAAGATTTTGAGAAGATTGCAGAAGAAGACAGGGTTGCAGTACGCCGCCAGGATTACCAGATCAGCGTATTGGTCCGTGACCGTCAGGCTGCGTCCGCAAAGTATCCGGATATGGTTATGGACCAGCCGGATATCGATGAAATCATGCTGTTTTATGTAAAGGGGGAACGGTAATATGAAGGGGTTATTACTGAAAGATTTTTATACCGTGAAAAGTATGTGGAAGTACATCCTGTTTATCGCCATCGTCTTTTCTCTCAGCTTCTGGGGAAGGGGAGACGGTACCCTGGCAGCCATGTTTTCCTTTATCAGCACCATTCTTCTGATAAACTCCCTGGCGCAGGATGAAATGGATCAGTGGAATAAGATAGCCCTGACCATGCCTTTGACCTGCCGTCAGATTGTCATCTCAAAATACATTTTCGCCATGCTTGTCTGCATCTTCGGTACTGCAGGCGGCCTGCTGCTGACTCTGATTGCCAGACTGCTGAATATGAGTGAGTTTGCGGTGCAGATTCAGATTGTGCTTCTGGGTTCTGCCGTAAGCAGTGCAGTGATCCTGCTGGTGATTGCCCTGATGATTCCGACCAACCTGAAGTTTGGGGTTCAGAAGTCCCGGTATCTGCTGCTGGTCTTTGTGGTGATTCCTGTGCTCCTGGGGGCTTTGGCAGACGCGGCGGGATTTGAGATGCCGGACATGGTGTATTTTGGCGGAAGTACTGCGGAGGCTTCCATACTGGTCATCCTGGCACTGGTGCTGATTGTGTTTGCATCCTTCCGGATCAGTGTACGGATTATGGAGAAAAAAGAATATTAGTTGACATGATGAGAAAAGTGTTGAAAAATCAGCACTTTTCTTTTTATTTTCCGTTGTTTTTTCCGGAAGACTGTGGTATAGTAATGACGGTAAGTTATGACTAACACAAATCACAACAGGAGATATACATAGATGACATTAAAAGACCTTGAAATCGGCAGCAGCGCCGTCATCTCCTCGGTCGGCGGCGAAGGTGCACTGCGTCAGCATTTTCTGGATATGGGTGTAATCCCGGGTGCAGAAATCAAGCTGATGAAGCTGGCACCTCTGGGCGACCCTATGGAGTTTCAGATTCACGGCTACGAGCTGACACTGCGTAAAGATGATGCCGAA
>JAFYKS010000101.1 GCA_017537495.1 Bacillota bacterium
CTGATTATGAATATGATGATATGGAACCGGATTGAATTTTGGGGTGCACAGTATGTGTACAACGGAAGGAACTTTGGCAGCAAACATTATGTGGCCTGGATGTATGAACGTTTTCTGGAAGGAGGGGGAACCATATGAAAAGTCTGAAACACCTGCTGAAAAGCCCTGCTGTGCTGGGCATGCTGGCTACGGTAATGATTATTTCCCTGTTCTTCTCTCTTACGATGACTGGACTTCTCGTCCGGCAAAATCAAACTTTCGAACAGATGGAAGAACTGGACTGGGTCTTGCCTCTGGGAACTTATGACCGGATACGGGCTGCAGAAGCGGAAGGAAAGGTGGCTTTTCTGGTAGAATCTGCTTCCTGGTCTACCGATTTTTACAGCGAGCTGGTTGATGCAGAAGGGAAACCGGCTGCGTACGGATGGTATCTGGGGGACATAAAAGGAAATGGACTGCTGGAGCTGAACATTCATCCGGAAGGGTATTTTGTAAAGCAAAACCCTAATGACTCGGAACATGTACAGGATCTCTATGGAGAATCTTTGACCTGGTTCCAGTACGGCAGCAGCCTGGTTCTGACAGAAGTGCCGGGCTATGCCATCGAGACCGTCACAAACAGAGTACTGGCCATCAGACAGGGAGAAGACATCACTGTGTATGAGCCGGAAGAAGAAGAACGTGTCATGGGACAGAAGGGAGACTACTGGATTATCGAGAAGAGTCTGCCATGGCCGGGCAATAATCTGACTGTGTTTTACCTGCGTGACATGGACTTTCAGATTGCAATGGATGGTATGCTGTTTGACAGCATTTACGATATCGATGGGGACTATATCGCCTGCACGGTGATTACCAGCGGTACCTACTATAGGCCGCCGGAGGAGGTTGTCGAAGTGGACTGGTGTGTTATGACCACGGACGGAAACAGGGTTTATCCGCAGAATTCTGCGGCTGACAGTATTCTGCTGTCTGCGGACGAGGGCTATTGTGTGTTCATGGAAGACCACGAGCACCGTAAAATGTATTTTTATGACGGCTCCGCACCGCTGGAACTGGAGGAGGGGACTATGCCTATGGGCCCTTGCATCGATGGTCTCATTAGTTTTAAAACGGATGATGGAAAATACGGCGTTATAAACAAAGACGGTGAGATTGTGGTGCAGCCGCTCTTCGACAGCATGTCCAAACTGCATCAGAACATGGCAGTGGTAGTCTACGGCAATGACTTTGGAGTCATACGGCTGGAAGGAGGTACACAGTCATGAGCAGATGGCAGATTGGACCGAAATTCAGCGCATACCTGAATATGAACCTGGGGCTGGTAAAAGCAGAACTGGGACTGATTACCCTCTATTCCCTGATGTACGGATTCATGGGAATTACGACACTGCAGAGAGGAAACCTTTCCTCCGCAGTATTGTATCTGGCGTTTAGCTATGTTTATATTGCAATCAACTGCGTTCCGAAACTTTATAAAGACTCTCTGTACAGCAGTCAGGCCATGCTCTTTCAGTC
>JAFYKS010000102.1 GCA_017537495.1 Bacillota bacterium
CCCACCAGCATCAGCAGAATCATGACGAAAAGTCCTGCTTCTGTCATGGTACCCAGGTTCAGGGTATTGAATCCGGCAGTACGTGCAGTAACAGCCTGAAACAGCGCAGTGAGCCACTTTTCTCCTTCGCTCATACCCGACATGGCCGGACCGTTCTTTTCCAGAACAAACAGAAGTAGGACGCCGGCAAGAAGGAGAAGTAAAGTGATGGAAAGAGAGATTTTGCTGTGAAATGAGAGACGCTGAAATTGAAAACGGCATCGCAGCAGGTCAGACCATACCAGAAAACCCAGCCCTCCAGAGACAATCAATGCCATAATGGTCAGGTTGACCAGAAGATTATCTGAAAGCGATATAAGAGAACCGAAGGGATCAAACTGCCCCATCAGATCAAAACCGGCGTTACAGAAGGCAGACACACTGTGAAAGATTGAGTACCAGAGTCCCTCTGCCAGACCAAGCTGGGGAATAAAGTGGAAGGCCAGCAGAAAGGCACCGATGGTTTCTGCAAGCAGAGTCCCCGCAGTCACAAAGCGCGTCATACGCACAATTCCTCCCATCTGTGGTGCAGAGAGTGCATTCTGCATAACGATGCGGGAGGACATTCCGATTTTGTGATGGGTAAAGGAAACAGCAGAAACGCATACTGTCATAAAACCAAGCCCTCCTATCTGAATCAGAAACAGAATGACCATTTGACCAAAGATTGTCCAGTGGGTCCAGGTATCCACCAGAATCAGACCGGTAACGCAGGCTGAGGATGTGGCTGTAAAGAATGCCGTAAAGACGTTGAGCTGAGATGGATTTCGAAGGGAGACCGGAAGACAGAGCAGCAGTGTTCCAAGTAAAACAACCAGACAGTACCCAGCCAGAAGCAGTCGGGTGGCAGACTGGTTTTTTATATAAACAATAAGTTTTTCTATTGTGGACATGACATGAACCTCCCTTTTATAAAGTCCCATTATATAGAATCTGGGCAGAAATACAAGAAGTCCAGCCTTTCCTTGGCAAATAAAAAACGGATGCAAAGAATCTGTTCCTTTACATCCGTCCATTTTTAAATTGTCTGTAATCAGTATTTATCGAAGGCACGCTTTACATAGCCAATTGCAACAAAAATACTGAGAGGGGCACCTACCAGCGGATAATATCTGCCGCGGCCGGGAACGCCCATGAATACGATAATCAGGCAGGCCACTGCAACAAACAGGAAGAAGGCTGCCTTAACCAGATTGATTTTCTTTTCCTTACTCATTGGCTTCTGCCTCCGTCTACTTTTCCTTCGCAGCTTCCATTACTGCTACAGAAGCGCTGGCACCGATACGGTCTGCACCGGCTTCAATCATAGCCATTACTGTATCATAGTCACGGATGCCGCCGCTTGCTTTTACTTCCAGGCCTGCAGCTGCTACAGTCTTCTTCATCAGAGCCACATCTTCCGTCTTTGCGCCGCCGCTGCCGAAACCTGTGGAGGTCTTAACAAAGTGTGCACCGGCATCTACGGACAGCTTGCATGCTTCTTCGATTTCTTCGGAAGTGAGCAGGCAGGTTTCCAGGATAACCTTAACGATAGCATCGTACTGAGAAGCAGCTTCCACAACCGCACGGATGTCATCGCGGATATAGTCGTAGTGACCGTCCTTGAATACGCCAACGTTGAGAACCATATCGATTTCACGTGCGCCGTCCTTACATGCTTCTTCTGTTTCGAATACCTTGGTTGCAGTAGTGCATGCACCCAGAGGGAAACCAACTACAGCACATACCTTTACGTCGGAACCCTTCAGCAGATCTGCGCAGGTACCCACGTAGCAGGAGTTTACACACACGGACTAGAAGTCATATTCCAGAGCTTCCTTACAGAGCTTTTCAACCTGTGCGGAAGTCGCTTCCGGCTTCAGAATTGTATGGTCAAAATACTTATTTAATGGCTTATTTAATTTCATGAGTATCATACCTCCAATGTTTACATTTAATATAGATAGTCTTATTCTATCATTATTCGGCGGAAAAGGGAAGTCTGTAAAACGTTAGAAAAAGAAATATTGCACGGATTGGATTTCTGACATATAATAGATGTAATATGGGGGAGTATTGATTATATGGAAATAAAAAAGAAAGTACAGTTTTTTAAACGCCTGCGCTGGGCGGGCATCCTTTTCGGTCTGATTATGTATCTGGCTACTTTCATGGCTTTTGGTGATGTTACTGCAATGCTTCTGGCAGCAGCAGCTACCGCAGGATTCTTCGCAATCTGCAGCAGAGAGGGAACCAGGACCATGTGTCAGCATGTGGCAGACGATCTGAAGAATGCAGTGCTGGAAGCAGGTCACAACCGCTGTATCGTGGAAATAAAGAGTATGAATGCGGGACTGATTACCCGCATATATCTGATTCGTGCAGAAGGAAAGGAAACCCTGCTGAACAGGGTGGTTCTGGAGCGTATTAACCGCAGCTGGTACCGTAAGAACATTTGGGTAACCCAGATCCTGGGTATGGAAGATGAGTCAGAGCTGCAGGAAGCACATGAATTTCTGGATGAAGCACTCCTGGAAGACCTGAAGAAAAAGAAAGGCGAATCCTGGAACAAACCGGAAGATAAGGACAAAAGGTAATGATCATGGCGAAGAAGATTTTGATTATAGCCGGACAGGGCGGAATGCTGGGCAAACAGCTTGTGGAAGCTGTGCGCCGTGCTGTTCCCGGAGCTGAGATTACGGCCGTGGGAACCAACAGCACCGCTACATCCAACATGCTGAAGGCTGGTGCAGACCAGGCGGCCACCGGTGAAAACTCCGTGCTGGTCGGTGTACGCCGGGCGGATATCATCGCAGGCCCGATTGGTATGGTCATCGCAGATTCTCTGCTGGGTGAAATCACACCGGCTATGGCAGCTGCCATCGGAAGTAGCGATGCGTACAAGATTCTTCTCCCGGTGAACAAGTGCCATAACATCGTAATCGGTACCGGCGGAAAAACCACATCCGAACTGATTGGTGAGGCCATCGAAAAAATCCGGGAAATCTGTGAAACTTGTTGAATCTCACAACAAAATATAATATAATAGGGTATTATTTATTTTTACACCACAGGAGGTAATGCGTTTATGGGTATTAAAGTCGCAAAGTTTGGCGGTTCATCTGTAGCAGACGGAATTCAGCTGACCAAGACAAAGAATATTATTACAGCAGATCCGGACAGAAAGTTTGTCGTTGTTTCTGCACCGGGAAAGAGATTTGACGGGGACAGCAAGATCACGGACCTGTTATATCTGGTAAAGACCCATATGGACCATAACCTGCCTTATGATCAGATTTTCCAGGTTGTTGCGGACCGTTTTATGGCAGTGCAGATTAACCTGGGACTGATGAATCTGGATATGAACCGGCATTTTGATGAAATCAGAGAAAACCTGAGAAAGAATCCATCTGCCGACTATGTTGCATCCAGAGGGGAATATCTGAGTGCAGTTCTGGTAGCTGCATTTCTGGGCTATGATTTCGTAGATACTCAGCACCTGATCAAGTTCGACTCCAAGGGACGTCTGCTGGCGGAAGAAACCAATGAAGCACTGAGAGAAGAACTGGCAAAGCATGAATGTGCCGTACTGCCTGGATTCTATGGCTCTTCTCCGGATGGATCCGTTAAAACCTTCTCCCGCGGCGGTTCTGATATTACAGGGGCTCTGGTGGCCCGTGCGGTGGACGCAGATGTATACGAAAACTGGACCGATGTTTCCGGTTTCCTGTGTGCTGACCCGCGCATCGTAAAGAATCCGAAGCAGATCAGCTCCATTTCCTATAAGGAATTAAGAGAACTGTCCTATATGGGTGCAAGCGTGCTGCATGAAGATGCCATCTATCCGGCCAGAGTTTCCAATATTCCGATTAACATCAGAAACACCAACATTCCGGAAGATCCGGGTACCATGATTACGGATGACATGGATATCCTTACCCGCGGTGACCGTGTTGTTACCGGTATTGCCGGCAGCAAGGACTTTACCGTAGTTGCATTATATAAGAACATGATGAGCAGTGAAAAAGGTTTCGTTCGCCGCATTCTGGGAATCCTGGACGACTATGACATCAATTTCGAACACCTGCCAAGCGGTATCGATACCGTTTCTGTAGTTATGTCAAACAAGAGCATCGATGGACAGCTGGATGAAGTTCTGGAAGAATTCCAGAGCCGTCTCCGTCCGGACAGCATCGATGTAATCCACGATATTGCACTGATTGCTACCGTAGGTCACGGCATGGACCGCCGTGCAGGTACCAGTGCCAGACTGTTTACCGCGCTGGCTGATGCCGGTGTCAACATCAGAATGATTGACCAGGGATCCAGCGAAATGAATATTATTGTAGGCGTTGAGAATAAGGATTTCGAAACGGCAATCCGCGCAATCTACAGCGAATTCGTAGAAGAGTAGAAAACGGAGGATTATATTATGAAGAGAATTGTAACCATCAGCAGAGAATACGGCAGCGGCGGCCGAATTATCGGCAAGCTGGTAGCCGAAAAGCTGGGTGTGCCTTTCTTTGATAAGGAAGTCATCGATCTGGCAGTGGAAAAGAGCGGTTTTTCCCGCGAAATGATTGAGTCTGCAGAGCTGAAGGCAAAGAGCAGCTTCGCATACAGCCTGGCTTCCACTGTA